>JAYRVK010001056.1:0-3119 GCA_041918555.1 Sandaracinaceae bacterium | reverse complement strand
GGTCGGCGATCGCCTGCTCCTCGTCGGCCCGGACGGCGGGTCGCGCGAGCTCGGGCGAGACGAAGGCGCGGTGCGTGGGCTCGCGGCCGTGCGCGCGGGGCAGCTCCTCGCGTCGGCGGGAGAGGATGGCGCGCTTCGCCTGCGCCGCCGTGACGGAACGGTCACACGCACGCTCCGCCACGAGCGCGCGATCGACTGGGTGGAGCTCTCGGAGGACGGCACGCGCGCGCTCACGGGATCCTGGGACGCGGAGCGCTCGCACTACCGGCTCGCGGTGTGGGACACGGCGAGCGCGTCGCTGATCCGCCGGCTCGAGGAGCCCGCGGTGCGGCGCGCGGCCTTCACCGACGCGGGGCGCCACGTCGTCTCGTGGGACGAGCGCGGCCGGCTCCGCCTGTGGAGGCTGCGCGACGGGCGCTGCGTGCGCACCGAGCCCGAGCGCGCCGAGCCCGCGCGGGTCGCGTGGGCGCCCGCCGCCGACGTCGGGGCCCGCGCCTCGGCGTCGCGCGTCGCGCGGATCGCGGTGCTCGCGGAGGTCCCGATCGCGCCGGTGGTCCTCGTCCGGCCGGAGGAGGACGCGGTGGTCGAGGAGCGCGCGGCCCGGGTGTCCCGCGCGGTGGCGGCGCTCGAGCGCGCGCTCGCGGTGGATGACGCAAGAGAAATTGCGGGCTCGATGGAGGCGCTGCGCGCGCTCCCCGGACATCGCCGGCACCCGCGCGCCGCCAAGCTCGCGAGGCTCGCCGCGAACGCCACGCGCCGCGGCCCCGTCCACGGCGCGTTCCCCGGCGCGACGCGGCGGCACCTCGCCGGGCCCGTGATCGCGCTCTCCCCACGCGCGGGATCCGACGACGTCCTCGCGGTGAGCTGGGACGAGGGCCGCGGGGTGCTCGAGGTGCGCGCGCGCGCCTTCGAGGGCGCCGACGGCTTCGAGGTCGACGTCGCGGGCTCGCTCGCCGCGGCCACCGCCACCTCGGACGGCGTCGTGCTCGCGGCCGCCGGGGGCGTCCTCTACCGCGTGAGCGCGAGCGGCGCCGTCGCGCTCGCCGAGTGCCCCGGGGTGCGCGATCTCGCGGTGGTCGGCGCCCGCGTCCTCGTGGCGGGCGAGCGCGGCGCGGCGGTGTGGAATCTCGCGGCGGGCGCCTGGGAGCCCTCGTTCTCGCACCTCGACGACGTCACCGACGTCTCGATCGCGGGCGATCGCGTCGCGATCGCCGCGCGCCAAGGGGCCCCCTCGCTGTGGTCGATCTCCGAGCGGCGCCCCGTCCGCGGCCTCGTCCAGGAGCCCGGCCGCCGCGTGGAGCTCGGCCCGGCGGGGCGCAAAGCGGCTTGCCTCCTCGAGGACGAGCTCCTCGTCGTCGACGTCGACGATCCCGCGGAGGTCCCTCGGGCGCGCCGCGTCGCGATCGCGAGCGCGCGGGTCGTGACCTTCGCGGACGAGGACCGCGTGCTGTTCGTGGGGACGCGCACGGGTGAGGTGGTCCTCGTCGACCTCGAGGGCCCCGGCGTCCCGCTGCGCCTCGGCCGCCACGCGAACGCGGTGCGCGCCCTCGTCGCGACCCCCGATGGGCGCACGATCACCTCGGGCGGCCGCGACCGGACGGTGCGCCGCTGGCACGTCGAGTACGCGCGGCGCTGACGCTCAAGCCACGGCGTCGAGGGCGTCGCGCATCGCGCGGGCCGAGGGCCAGCGCGCGGCGGGGTCCTTGGCGAGCCCGCGATCGACGAGCGCGGCGAGGGCCGCGGGCACCTGCGGCGCCCGGGACGCGAGCGGCGCCGGCGCGCCCTCGAGCACGACGATGAAGGGATCCTCGTCCGGCCCGAACGGGAGCGGGTGCTGGCCGGTGATCGCGCGGTGCAGGATCGTCGCGAGCGCGTAGAGGTCCGACGCGGGCCCGACGTTGCGGAAGTCGAGGATCTGCTCGGGCGCCATGTAGCGGGTGGAGTCGTCCTCTCCGCCGTGGTGGAAGCCGCTCGCGCCCGACTCCTCGTAGCTGCGCGCGAGCCCGAAGTCGGCGAGCCACACGCCGCCCGCGCCGACGAGGACGTTCGACGGCTTGAGGTCGCGGTGCACGAGGCCGCGCTCGTGCGCGTGCGCGAGCCCATCGAGCACCGCGCGGCCGATCGCGACGGCCTCGGGCCACGGGAGCGAGCCCCGGGTCGCGAGGACGTCGTCGAGGCCCTTGCCGTCGACGGCGTCCATCACGACGTGGAACACGCCGCCCGCGCCCTCGAGGATCTCGTGCACCTTCACGACGTTCGGGTGGTCGAGGCCCGCCTGCGCGCGCGCGTCGGCGAGGAAGCGGGCGCGGCCCTCCGCCGAGAGCGCAGCGTTGGGCATCACGAGCTTGATGGCGCGCTCCCGTCCGCTCGCGTCGGTGGCGAGCACCACCGAGCCCATCGCGCCCTTGCCGAGCAGTCGCACGAAGCGGTAGCCGGGCGGCAGGCTCGGTGTGGCTCGCAAGGCTTCTTGACAGCGCGAGCACACGAAGGTGACCCGCTCGGCCGCGTCGCGCGCGCGCTCGCCGCTCGCAGGGGCGCCACAGCGATCGCACGTGACCGGGACCAGCGCGGGGGCGGCGTCCATCGGCGCGCCGAAGCCCGCGACCATCGCGTCGGGCCCCGTCACGGTCACCCGCACCGCGGTGTCGCCGCCGTAGATCACGTCTCCGTCGGAGAGGAGCGCCTCGCGCACCTTCTTCTTCTTCTCGTTGACCGAGGTGCCGTTGGTGCTGCGCAGGTCGAGCAGGAGCACGTTGGGCGGGTTCACCTCGACCATGAAGTGATGCCGCGAGAAGTACTTGTCGCGCGAGACGCAGAGCTGCGCGTGCGACGAGCGCCCGACGAGGAACCGATCGCGGCGATCGTAGGTGAACGTCTGGCCCGCGTTGGGGCCGGCGATGACGGTGAGGGTGACCTTCACGGGGCCTCCGGGGCGAAGAGCTCGAGGGACGTCGCGACGCCGTCGTCCTCGGTCGCGAGCTGGACGGGGCGGAGCGGGATCTCGGGCCCGAGCGCGCGCGCGGCGCTGCCCGTGACGACGAGGCGGGGCCCGGCCGCCTCGCGCAGCACCTCGAGGACGAGCTCCGCCGCGGCGACCGCCGCGCCCTCGGGGGCCGCGT
>JAYRVK010001055.1:0-1987 GCA_041918555.1 Sandaracinaceae bacterium | reverse complement strand
CCTGGAACTCGAGGTCGCTCACCTCGCGCAGCTTCGACTCGACCCAGTTCTGGGCCTACTGCGCGGCGCTCTTGGCGAGGAACCAACTGTCGAGCGTCTCGCAGACCTCGCGAGCAGCGGCCGCCGCCGCCTGGGTCGGATCGAAACACACCACCGAGCCGCCGAGCGCGAGGAAGCGCTGGTGCGCCTTCTCGTAGGCATCGTACGCCGCGGTGTCGGCGACGAGGTAGGGCTCGATCTCGGCGCCCGCGCTCCGCGCCGCGCCGCGCGCGCTCGAGAGATCCTGCGCGAGCGTGTGCACCGCGTGGCCCAGGCGCGTGCGGCCATCGCGCGCGTTCTGCTCCATGCTCTCGAGCTTGCGCTGCGCCTTGAGGCCCTCGGAGCGCAGCTCGTGGATCCGCATGAGGATCGTGCGGATCTCCGCGAGCGCCTGGACGAGGTGCGGCGGCGCGTCGCCCGCCGGGAACGCGCGGTGGAGCATCTGCTCGAAGAGCGCGGTGCGGCCGGCCCAGCGCTCGAGCGTCGTCGGCGGCAGCGTCGGCGCGACCTGCGCGGGCCGCGCGGCCGCGGGCGCGGGCGGCGGCGGCAGCGCGGCGCTCACCCCCGCGGGCACGAGCGGCACGAGCGCGTTCGTCACCGCGTGCGCGTCGACGGGCCGCTTCTTCGGGTCCTTCTCGAGCAGCGCCAGGATGAGCTCCTCGAGCCGCCGCGGGATCTGCGGGACGAGCGCGGAGGGCTTGGGCGGCGCCTCCTGCATGTGCTTGATGAAGAAGCCCGGGATGTCCTTCGACTCGAAGGGCAGCCGCCCCGTCACCATCTCGAACAGGATCACGCCGAGCGCGTAGAGATCCGACTCGGCGCCCGCGTCGATCGACGTCACGCGCTCGGGCGCCATGTACTGCGGCGTCCCGAAGATCTGGCCCATGCTCGTGAGCCGCGTGTCGTGCATCGAGCGCGCGATCCCGAAGTCGAGGAGCTTCGGGTGCGACAGCGTCCCGTCCGCGCCGCGGCACACGAAGATGTTCTCGGGCTTGAGGTCGCGGTGGATCACGTCGAAGTCGTGCGCGCGCGCGAGCCCGCGCGCGATCTGCACGCCGAGCGAGGCGACCTGGCCGGAGGGGATCGGGCCGCGCTCGATGATCCGATCGAGCGGCTCGCCCTCGAGGATCTCCATCACGAGGAACGGGACGCCGTCGTCGGTCTCGCCGTAGTCGTAGATCTCGATGATGTTCGGGTGCGCGATCGCGGCCGCGTTCTTCGCCTCGCGGCGGAAGCGCTCCTTGAGCGCCTCGTCGCCCTTGAGCTGCGCGGCCATCACCTTCACCGCGACGGGCCGCTCCACGAGCGTGTTGCGCGCGCGGTAGACGGTCGCCATCCCGCCCTCGCCGAGGGGCGCCTCGATCTGGTAGCGGCCCTTGAGGAGCGTGCCGATGCGCTCGTCGGGCAGCGGCTCGAGCGTGGCCTTGTCGACGAAGCACCGCTCGTTCTCGTCGGGGTACTTCAGGCCGCAGGTGGGGCAGCGCTTCATCGCGGAGCGGCATGATAGCCGATGCCGCGTCGACGACGCTTGCGGAGGCGCAGTCGGGCGAGTAGCCATGCCGCCTCATGGCGAAGCTGAACCCCGCGCAGCAGGCGGCGGTCGATCACGGCGAGGGCCCGCTCCTCGTCCTCGCGGGCGCCGGCTCCGGCAAGACGCGCGTGATCACGCAGCGCATCGCCTCGCTCTGCGAGCGCGGGGTGCGGCCCGAGGCGATCCTCGCGGTGAGCTTCACCAACAAGGCCGCCGCGGAGATGGGCGAGCGGATGATCCCGCTCGTCGGGCGCGCGCGCGCCGAGGAGCTCTGGCTCAGCACGTTCCACAGCTTCGGCGTGCGGTTCCTCCGCGAGGAGGCCAAGGCGCTCGGCTACCCGGGCCGCTTCGTGATCTTCGATCAGGGCGACGCGATGGGCCTCGTGCGCGAGATCGTGAGGCGCGAGGGGATCGCGG
>JAYRVK010001054.1:0-6518 GCA_041918555.1 Sandaracinaceae bacterium | reverse complement strand
CGCGTTCGATCGCGACCGCGCGCTGGCGCGCCGCTTCCAGAAGATCGACGTCGGCGAGCCGAGCGTCGCCGAGACGATCCTCATCCTGAAGGGCCTGCAGGCGCGCTACGAGGAGCACCACGGCGTCGCGTACGACGCCGACGCGATCGAGGCGGCCGCGAAGCTCTCGGCCAAGCACATCACCGAGCGGTTCCTCCCGGACAAGGCGATCGACGTGCTCGACGAGTGCGGCGCGTTCGATCGGATGCGCGAGGAGCCGACGGGCCGCGTCTCGGTGCGCGACGTCGAGCGCGTGGTGAGCCGCATCGCGCGCGTGCCCGAGAAGACGGTGTCGAGCAACGAGCAGGGCCGGCTCAAGGACCTCGAGGCCGAGCTCAAGAAGAACATCTTCGGGCAGGACGAGGCCGTCGCGAAGATCGCGAGCGCGATCAAGCTCTCGCGCGCGGGCCTGCGCACGGGCGACAAGCCGATCGGGAACTTCCTCTTCAGCGGCCCGACCGGCGTCGGCAAGACCGAGCTCGCGCGGCAGCTCGCGGCGGTGCTGGGCGTCGAGCTGATCCGGTTCGACATGAGCGAGTACCAGGAGCGCCACACCGTCTCGCGGCTCATCGGCGCGCCGCCGGGCTACGTCGGCTTCGATCAGGGCGGCCTGTTGACCGACGCGATCCGCAAGCACCCGTACTGCGTGCTCCTGCTCGACGAGATCGAGAAGGCGCACGAGGACCTCTTCAACGTGATGCTCCAGGTGATGGACAGCGCGACGCTGACCGACAACGTCGGCCGCAAGAGCGACTTCCGCAACGTGGTGCTCATCATGACGACCAACGCGGGCGCCCGCGAGATGAGCACGCGCGTGATCGGCTTCGGCCAGGGCGCCTCGCAGGCCGACGGCACGCGCGCGACCAAGGCCATCGAGCGCACGTTCTCGCCGGAGTTCCGCAACCGGCTCGACGCGTGGGTCCTCTTCGACGGGCTGAGCCGCGACGTGATCCTCAAGGTCGTCGACAAGGAGGTCCGCCTCCTCACCGAGCAGCTCGCGGAGCGCAACGTGAAGGTCGAGATCACCGACGCGGCGCGCGAGTGGCTCGCGGATCACGGCTACGACCCCGCGTTCGGCGCGCGCCCGATGGGCCGCACCGTCGAGACCCACATGAAGAAGGTCCTCGCCGAGGCGATCCTCTTCGGCGAGCTCAAGGACGGCGGCACCGTCCTCTTCGACGTGAGCGAGGAGGACCGCGAGAAGCTCGTCTGGGAGAAGCTCGAAGCCGAGGCGTGACGGGCGCATGCCCGTCTACTGGTTGACCGACGAGCTCGTGTTCCCGCCCCCGGACGGCGCGTCGCCCGAGGGCGTGGTCGCCGTCGGCGGCGACTTCGACCCGCAACGACTCGTGCTCGCGTACAGCCAGGGGATCTTCCCGTGGCCGACCCGCGGCTACCCGCTGCTCTGGTTCTCGCCCGATCCCCGCTTCGTGCTCGAGCCGTCGGAGGCGCGCGTGTCGCGCTCGGTCCGCAAGGCGGTCCGGCGCGAGGCGTACCGGATCACCGCCGACACCGCGTTCACGCGGGTGATCGAGGCCTGCGGCGAGGTCCCGCGACCGCGCCAGTCGGGCACGTGGATCACGGACGAGCTGGTCGAGGGCTTCGAAGGCCTGCACGAGCTCGGGCTCGCGCACAGCGTCGAGGCGTGGGCCGAGGACGGCGCGCTCGCCGGCGGCCTCTACGGCGTCTCGCTCGGCGGCGTGTTCTTCGGCGAGTCGATGTTCGCGAGGCAGCCCGACGCGAGCAAGGTCGCCTTCGTCACGCTCCTCGGCCACCTCGTCGAGTGGGGCTTCGCGATGGTGGACTGCCAGGTGTACACCGAGCACCTCGCGCGCTTCGGCGCCGTGAGCTGGCCGCGGGCGCGCTTCCTCGCGCGACTGCACGAGTCGTTGTCGTCGACACCGACGCGGCGCGGGCGGTGGCGGCTGGCGATGACTCCCCTCGAGGCGCTCGCGCGCCTCGGCGCCTAGATCAGGATCGGCACGGAGCCGGCCGGGACCACGATGACGACCTCGCGGGCGTCGAGCTCCGCGACCCCGTTCCCGAGCACGTAGATGGTCGCCAAGAAGACTTGCGCGAACGAGCGCGGCATGTGGAAGTCGTTCAGGAACCGCACGCGGAAGCGGACCGTCTGCCCGGGCGTGACGTCGTAGAACTGCTGGTCGTCGCAGCGGCCGGTCATCGGGCACTCGACGTTCATCACCCCGTCGAAGAGCGAGACCGGCGTGATCGCCTTGATGAACATCCGCGCGTCGACCCCCATCTCCTCGGGGCGGTCCTCGCCGTCGCGCGCCTCCGCGTCGATGTCCTGGGGCGTCTCCTCCGCGAGCACGCGGATCGCCTCGACGATGCTCGAGTCGAGGCCGCTCCCGTCCTCGGAGATCATGAAGGTGATCGGATCGCCGCTCCCGTCGACGGTGCCCGTCTCCCGGGCCCACGTCTCGAACTGCGAGATGGCCGAGGGAGAGCCGATCTCGTCGCCGCTGATCACGCCGATCACGCGGGCGCCGATCCCGTTCAGCGCCGCGAGCGTCTCCTCGTAGCGGTGCGGGCCGCGCGTGCTCGCGGTGAAGCCGCTGTCGTCGTACATCCCGCTCGCGCCGACGAGCGGCCCGTTCTTCGAGGAGGTGTCGGTGAGCACCACCAGGATCGGCAGCGCGCCCGGGCGGAAGCACGGGTAGCCGTAGCGGCGGCCCTCCTCGTCGGGGACGAGCGTGCAGCGCTGCGGGCCGAGCCACGGCTGGAAGCCCTCCCCCGTCGCGGCCTGATAGAGCGCCTCGTTGCTGCTCGCCCAGTTCGCGCCGCCGTAGTCGGTGTGGAGGCGCATCACGCCCGCCTGCATCTCCGCGAGGTCGGTGGTGATCACCTGATCGAGGCGGAACGGCTCGTCGCCCTCGGGCCCGTCCTGGCAGGTCTCGATCCCGAGGAACGTCATGCAGCCGCCCGCGTTGCGTCCGCCGAAGCCGGCGAAGCCGCCGAAGCCGACGCCGACGTCGGTGAGCACCTCGGTCATCTCGGTGACGATGGTGCTGAGGCTCGAGACGAGCCGGCTGCGCTCGCCGACCATCGAGCCGGTGCCGTCGAGCATGAAGAACACGTCGGCCTTGCGCAGGGTGGTGCCGAACACGAGCTCGCGCTCCTCGGCCTCGCCCAGGTACGGGAGGACCACGTAGAACGTGTCCTCGGGGATCCGGCTCGCCGCGTCGTTCGGGTCGGTCCCCGTCGCGGCCTCCGCGAGATCGATGAAGCCGTCGCCGTCGGTGTCGGGGTTGCGGGGATCGGTGAAGAAGCGCGTGCGCTCCTCCTCGTCGCTCAGCCCGTCGCCGTCGGAGTCGAGGTCGAGGTAGTCGGGGATGCCGTCGCTGTCGAGGTCCACCGCGGTGCAGCCGCCGGGGACGCCGTGCTCCTCCGCGTCGAGGTAGCCGTCTCCGTCGCTGTCGGTGTCCTGGTAGTTCGGCGTCCCGTCGCCCTCCCAGTCCTGCGAGGTCTCGTACTCGTCGAAGATGCCGTCTCCGTCGGCGTCGGCGTCGCTCGAGCACGAGACGATGTGCCCGCCGTCCGCGCCGACCGAGCCGTCGGGGCGGTTGCCGCCGACCTGGCATCCGAGGAGCACGAGGACGGGGACCAGGGCGTGAGTACGGCGCACGGCGGAACCTCCGAGGGCAGAGAGTAGCGAGGCTCCGGATCGCCCCGAAGGCTTGCAGCGACCTGTCGTGAGCGCGCTCACTCGGAGGTCAGTCGGGTCCACCCGGATCCTCGGGCACCGGCGGCACGAGGAAGAACACGTCGCGGGAGTCGAGCTCGGTGAATCCGTCGCCGAGGACGCGCAGCGTCGCCATGAAGAGCTGCGGGACCGTCGTCGGCATCACGGTGTCGTTCTGCTTCACCACGATGTCGAAGCACACCGGCGAGCCGGGCGTGACGCCGCGGAACGTGTCCGGGTGCCCGTCGCCGTCGGTGTCCTCGCCCATGCGCGGATCGCAGCCGCGCGTCGCGTCGCCGGCCTCGTTCGCCTCGATGTGATCGACGAACGCGGCGAAGGTCTCGACGGTGTCGCTCGGGTCGTCGACGAACTGGATCGAGACGTCGATCGGGGTCTGGTTCGCGAGGGTGCGGATCTGGTTCACGACGGCCGCGTTGACGGCGCCCGCGTCGGCCGTGCTCACCAGCGGCGCACCGGCTCCGTCGACCGCGCCGGTGTCCCGCGCGAGCTGCTCCATCTGCGCGCGGCCGCCACCGTACACCGCGACCCCGATGACGCGCACACGCGCCGCGGTGAGCGCCGCGACCGTCTCGAGGTAGGTCGGCGCGTGGCCGCCGATCGTCGCGTCCGAGTAGGGGTTCTCGTCGATCCCGGCGGGCCCGTTGTGCTGGTAGATGTCGCTGATCAGGACGACGATCGGCACCGCACCCGATCGGAAGCACGCCCAGCCCGTGCGGCCCGCGTCGCAAGGCGGGAACATCGTCGAGCTGGCGCGCGCCTCGGTCCATCCGGACGCACCGGGGAGCCCCATCCCGGTCACCGCCGCGTAGATGGCGGCGACGCCGCTCTCCGCGCCGTCCATCCCGTAATGCGTGACGAGAGTGTTCACCGCGGCCTGCGCGTCAGTCGCGCTCGCGGTGAGGTCCTGGAGGTGGTAGTAGGCGCGATCCCCCGACCCTGCCGACCCGTACGGCGAGACTTGGTAGTCATCGAAGCCGCCGACTCCGAACTGCACGTCGGCGATCTCTGCGCGCACCGAGTCGATGATTCCGCCCGGCATCGAGAGGCTCGTACGCACGTTCATGATCGTGCCGCCCATCGATCCCGTCGTGTCGATCAGGAAGTAGACGTCGGCAAACTGCAGGTCCGTCGAGAACACGAGCGTGTCCCGCGGCGGCATGGGCGGCATCATGTACGGCTCCGCGAACACGAAGTCGCCGCGCTCGCGCGGGCTGCTCGTCGGGTCGGTCGCGTCCATCGCGCACGTCGTGTCGCCCGCCGGGCACGCCGCGACCTCGACCAGATCGCTCACCCCGTCGCCGTCGGTGTCGGCGTTGTCGCGCAGCGTCCCGAGCTCGCGCTCGCGCCGATCGCTCAGGCCGTCGCCGTCGCTGTCCGTGTCGCGGAAGTCGGGGATGCGATCTCCGTCGGTGTCGACCGGGGGCGTGACGAGGTCCGCGTCGCCCGCCTCCTCCGCGTCGGTCCAGCCGTCCTCGTCGGTGTCGAGATCGAAGCGATCGAAGAGGCCGTCGCCGTCGGTGTCGAGGACCGACTCGTGGAGGTCGCCGATCGTGTCGTCGTCCGAGTCCGGGTCGCGGTAGTCCGGCGTCCCGTCGCCGTCGGAGTCGAGCGGGGCGAGCGGGTCGCCGCCGATCTCGTCGAGGTCCCCGAGGTTGTCACCGTCGTCGTCGAGATCCGCGAAGTCGAGCGCGAGGTCGGCGTCGAGGTCGCCCTCGGGCTCGGACGCGTCCGGGATCCCGTTCGCGTCCGAGTCGAGGTCGCGGAAGTCCGGCGTGCCGTCCGAGTCGCTGTCCGCGGGCTGGCCCGAGCCGAGCGGGTTGCCCTCGACGGAGTCCCCGATGCCGTCCTCGTCGCTGTCGAGGTCCTCGAAGTCCGGCGTGCCGTCGGCGTCGGTGTCGACCGCGGTCGCGGCGTCCTCCCACTCGTCGAGGATCCCGTCGCCGTCCGTGTCGGAGCCGCTCGGGCCCCCCGCGTCGACGTCGCCGCCGCCGCCGTCGCGCCGTGGCGGAGGTGCGGACCCCGGATCACACCCCGCGCCCGCGAGGGCGATCACCGTGAGCGCCGCGAGCGCGCGCCCGCCAAGCCTGTGCAAGTGCATTTGTCAGGACCTCCACGCGCGGGCCCGCCGCGCCCGCGTCGCGGACAGGGTAGCGGAACTCCGATGCGTCGAGAACGGCGGCCGCGCTCAAGGGCAGCGGCCGGGGATCGAGGCGCAGCGCAAGTTGCGGATCTCCACGTATACGGGGTACGGCATCCCGTCCGCGCGCACCCACGCGAAGCCGTCCCACGCGCCGCCGCGGTCCATGAGGATGAAGGGCATCACCGCGCGCACGCTCGGGTGGTCGAGCCAGAAGCCCTCGTAGGCCTGGCGCGTCCAGGTCGCGACCTCCTCGCGGCTCGCGAACGTCGTCCCGCCGTGGACCGACGGCCAGCCCGTCTCCGTCAGCATCACCGGCAGCTCCGGCCGCCCGATGGTCGCGAGCTCCGTCTCGAACCAGCGCAGGCCCGGGCCTGCGCGATCGTAGGGGACGAAGAAGCCCCAGCCCTCGCCCTCGGCGGGGTACGCGTGCGAGGCGAACGCGTCGATCCGATCGAAGACGCCCGGCACCGCGCTCGCCATCTGCGCGAGGAAGGTCGCCGACGTGTTGCCGGGCTCGAACGCGCCCTCCCCCGGGCCCACGCACTCGCACCAGCGCACCCCGCCGGGCGCGAGCCCCGCGTTGACCACGAGGAAGCGCGGATCGCCGAGCGCGTG
>JAYRVK010001053.1:0-8997 GCA_041918555.1 Sandaracinaceae bacterium | reverse complement strand
CGCGACACCGACGCGCCGCGGACGAAGGGCCGCACCGTGTCGGTGATCTCGGCCACCGCGGCGAGCTCGCCGCGCCGCGCGTGCAAGCGCGCGCGGGCGAGGAGCGCCTGTCTCGTATCGAGCAAGCGAGGTTGTCGGCCGCGTGCGCTCCCGAGCCATGCGTCGAGCCGCGCCGCGGCCTCCGCGTCCCGCCCGAGGACGAGCAGCACCTCCGCGGCGTCGACGGCGCCCTCCTCGTCGAGACCCGTCGGCTCGGCCACCTCGCGGCCCGCGGCGAGGGCGCACCGGGACCGCAACGAGTCTTGCGATGGTACTCCATCGAGCCGCTCGAGCGCGCCCGTCGGATCGCCGAGCAGGAGCCGGCAGCGCGCGGCGAGCGCCCGGGCCGCCGGGTCGCGCAGGCCCGCGAGCACGCGCTCGGCCTCGGCCGGCTCGCCCCGCGCGATCAGCGCCTCGGCCCACGCGCGCACGCTCGCGGGATCGTCGCCCCCCGGCGGCTCCACCTCGGAGAGCGCGGTCGGGTTCCCGAGCTCGGCCGCGCAGCGCAGGCGCCAGCGCCGGAGCTGGGTCCGCGGCGCCGCCAAGAGCGCGCGCCAGAGCCGCGGCGCGTGGCCCGCCGCGAGGATCCCCTCGCCGTGCGCGTCGAGGAGCGCCTCGAGCACCGCGTGCCGCCCGAGCGCAGCGGCGAGGTGCGCGGCGAGGAGCCGCGCCTCCACGTCGTCGATCGCCGCGAGCGCCTCGCACGCGCGGGCGCGCCACGCCTCGAGCTCGCGCGCCGCCGAGGGCTCGTCGGTGACGAGGAGGCCGCGCACCACGTCGTGCAGGCGCAGCCCGTCCGGCCCGCGCTCGATCGCGCCGCGCCGCTCGAGCGCGGCGAGCGCCGCCTCGTCGGGGAGCGGGAGGATGGCCGCGGCGAGCTCCGGCGCGAGGGGGACCACCGCGAGGAGGCGGAGCAGATCGGCCGAGGCGGGCGGGAGGCTCGCGAGGAGCCGATCGCGCTCGAGCGCCGCGCCGTCGGCGCCCGCGGCGAGGTGCGAGAGCAACAGCCACGGCGAACCGGCCGCGGCCCGCACCGCCCGCGCGCGCGCCCCCTCGCTCAGATCGGGCTCGAGCGCGGCGGCGAGCGCGCCGAGCTCCGCCTCGTCGAGCCCGTCGAGGCGCAGGGTCTGGCCCGGGAGCGCGCCCGACGGCGGCGGCGCGCGGCTCGTCACGATCCAGCGCGAGGTCCGCGCGTAGGACGCGAGCTGCACCACGAGCTCGTCCATCTCGGACGGATCCGAGTGGTGGAGATCGTCGAGCACGACCCACCACTTCCCGTCCTCCGCGAGCTCGATCGCGGTCGCCACCGCGGCCTCGGGATCCGCGTCGACCGCGCCGACGTCGACGGACGCGTCCTCCTCGGCGTCGGCGAGGACCCGCAGGATCCGGGAGCGGACCTCCGAGGCCGCCTCGCCGGGCCGGATCGCGACGAAGAGGGTCTTGTCGACGCGGCGCGGGAAGCGGCGGTGCAGCGTCTGGAGCACGAGAGACGTCTTGCCCACCCCGCCCGGCCCGTGCACGAGCGACACGGGGCCGCGCTTGATCGCGTCGGCGAGGCGGGCGAGCGCGCGCTCGCGCCCGACGAACGCCGGGGGCGGGTTCGGCAGGCGGCGGCGGAGCGGGAGCTTGGGCGGGCGGCCGGGCACCGCCCGCGAGGATAGTCGGACCTACTCCGTGATGGGGGTCCGCGTGCAGTCGTAGGTGACGTCGATCGGATCCGAGTGATGGATGACTTCGAAGTCCTCGACCTCGATCATCGAGAGATCGCGCGGCCCGAGGAGGCCGTCCCACGACGCGGTGGTCTCGCTGTCGCTCTGCGCGGTCAGCGCGATGTTGCCTCCGTCGGCGTGGTACATGCCGTAGCGCTGGAGCGCGCGCGCCACCGTCCGCGCGCCGTCGTTCGGCAGCGCGTCGAGCGGGAAGTCGGCGCGCAGGCGGAAGTGCACGCCGTAGGGCGGCGCGTCGGCGTCTCCGCTCGTGTTCGTCCCGTGCGTCGCGGGCCGCACGTACTGCCGCGCGCGGACCCGATCGTTCGGGAGGATGAAGCGGATCGCGTGCGCGATCTCGCCCGCCGCGACCTCGTCCGCGGTGAAGAGCAGCGGCGCGATCGGGAACCCCGCCGCGTCGGCGCTCGTGCACTGGTCGCCGCGGCCGGTGTCGCCGTAGACGCGCGACGTGTCCCACACCGCGAGGCAGCCGCCGTAGAACTCGCCGTCGATGTTCGCGCGCCACATCTCGTAGAGGCGATCCTCGAAGGGCGCGAACACGATCAGGTGGCAGTCGCCGTCGGAGTCGCAGCGGTAGCCGCTCTCCCCCTCGAGCCGCCCGCCGGGCGGCACGGGGATCGGCACCTCGTCGCAGTCGGGCGAGTAGAAGTCGTCGGTGCCGGCGAAGTCCATCCGCGGCGTCGACGCGTCGGCCCGCAGCACCTCGATCGAGAAGTCGATCTGGAAGACGTCGCCGTTCCCCCAGCCGCCGGCCCCACGGAGCGACGCGATCACGTCGTCCGAGTACGCCGCGGGCGCGACGCCGGAGACGTCCTCGGTGAAGAACGAGCCCGCGGGGAAGTAGTGCTCGTCGCCGGGGACCACGGTGCCCGAGTCGACGTCGCCGCCGCCGTCGGTCCCGCCGCCGCCGCCGTCGGTCCCCCCCCCCGGGCCCGCGTCGCGGTCGGGCGGCGGACCTCCATCGCGGCCGGCGCCGCCATCGGTCCCGGGCGAGGGGCCCGCGTCGGTCGTGGAGTCGGAGTCGCACGCGACGAGCGCGAGCGCGATGAGGAAGGCGAGACGCTTCATGAGTCAGAGGGTGCGGGCTCCTCGGAGCGCGCTCTACCCCTGCGCACCGACTTCCGCTGACCCGAAGAAGCCCGCTGATTCCCGGAGGTTCCCGCTCCGCAAACGCCTCGTCCCGGCGGTCCGAGACGGACGTGGGATACTCGGGCGTGCGCCTCGCCGTCCTGCTCACCCTCCTCGCGACGCTCCCGGGCGTAGCCGCTGCGCAGCGAGGGACGGCGTGTCGGGATCTGACCTGGCGTGCGGAGTCCGCCGACGAGGAGCTCTCACTCGACTCCGTCCCGGAAGGCGACTTGCGCGATGCAGTGCGCGCGGCGCGCGACCACCACCTCCGCGTCCTCCCGACCGACGCGGACCACCCCGCGCCGGAGTGGGCGCCGGATGCCGTCGGGCTCCCGCTCGCGCGGCGCGCCCGCCCCGAGCCGCACGATCTGTTGCAGCCCGAGACGGTGGCGGCGAACCGCCGCGCGCACCTCGCCCGCGCGGCGATCTTCGAGGACGAGTGGTCGGCGGTGCGCACGGACCTCCTCTGCGCGTCGGCGACGATCGAAGGCGACGACGCGAGCGTCCGCGCACACCTGATCGTGCGGTCGAGCTCTCCGATCGAGACGATCGAGGAGGGGATCGACGTCCGGCTCCGGCGCGTCGCAGGACGCTTCCTCGTCCACTCGATGCGGCGCTGGGCCGTCGACAACTGGTTCTTCGACGACTACCTCGCGTATGACGCGCGCTTCTGGCGCGCGCGCGACGCCGCGGCGCGGCGCGCGCCCTCGCCGACCACCCTCGATCGCGCCCGCCACCGGCTCGACGCGCTCGACCGCGCACACCACTATCCGGCGGCCTTCGAGGCCGGCGTCGCCCTCTGCGCGCGGGACGACGCGACCGCCAACGACTGCTGGGCGGCCGAGCAGCTCGCGTGGATCGTCGGCCGCACGGACGACGCGCAGCGCCTCGCCGGGCGCGCCCTCGAGCGCGTGCAGTTCCACGCGCGCTTCTACGATCGCACGGATCCTTGTCCGCGCGGCACGGCCCTCGATCGCGCCGACACCACGCCCGATGGCCCCGGCATCACCTGCCGGCGGCCCGACGGCACGCGCGAGGGTCCGGGGGTCCTCCTCCACCCGGGCGGCGCGCCCCGCGCGCTGGGGCGCTACGACGACGGCCATCGCGTCGGCTTCTGGATCGAGCTCGACCCCGAAGGTCGCGTGACCGGGCGCCGCTGAGCGCAGCGGTGGCATGCTCCCCGCCGTGAGCGCTGCCCCCTCCGAGTTCCGCTACTTCGATCGGATCGACGACCCCCTCCCGCGCCGCGTGCGCGCGGTCGCCAAGGCCGTGCTCGGCATCGACGCCGCGCCGCCGGACGAGACGGTCCGCGCGTTCGCGTCGATGTACTTCGACGCCGATCCGCTCGCCGAGGCGTTCGTCGACGAGTGCTACCTCGGCCGAGGCCACGAGGAGGGCCGCGCGCTCCTCGAGCGCGCGCTCGCGGAGGGCGTCGACGCGATCGACGACGCCCCCGAGTCGCTGCGCCGGCTGTTCGCCGACATCGAGCGCGACCCCGAGTGGGTGGACTGGGATCGCGTGGAGCGCGGCGCGCGGGTGTTCCGCCGCTGGGGCACGTCGGTCTTCCGGTTCGCCGGCGCGATCACCCTGGCCGCGTACGCCGAGAGCTCGGTCGCGAAGCCGCTCGCGCTCACCGGCGCGTACTCCGGCGCGTCGACCAAGCGGCGCTTCCTCGAGACCGCGTCGTTCTGGATCGCGGTCTCGGAGCCGGGCGGTCTGCGCCCGGGCGGCCTCGGCCGCGCGAGCGCGCTGCGCGTCCGGATCATGCACGTGTTCGTGCGCCAGCGGCTGCGGCACCACCCGGAGTGGGATCTCGACGCGTGGGGCGTCCCGATCTCGCAGGCGGACGCGCTCTTGACGCTGCTCGGCGGGAGCGTCGCGCCGGGCCTGGGCCTGATGGCGATGGGCTACCGCCCGAGCCGCGAGGACATCGAGGCGACGATGGCGTTCTGGCGCTACGTGGGCCACCTGATGGGCGTGCGGCCCCGCGTGTTCCCCGCGACGATCACCGAGGCGCTCCAGCTCGCGTTCGTGACGCTCGTGAAGCAGTCCGGCACCGCCGGCGAGGACGGGCGACGCCTCTGCCAGTCGTACGTCGACGCCTTCCGCCCCGAAGAAGAGCAAGCCTCGTTGCGGGATCGGATCGAGGACGGGCTCCACCGCGGGATGACCCGGTTCTTCCTCCCCGCGCCGATCTACCGGTCCTTCGAGCTGCCGCCCGCGGGCCTGTGGGCCCTCGCCCCGCTCGCGGCGTTCCCGCTCGTCTTCGCGGCCGAGACGCTGCGCCGGCGGATCCCCGCCCTCGACGACGTCGCGGATCGCCTCGCGCGAGCCGAGCGGAGCCGCTGGCTCGCGCGGCACCTCGGGGGCCGCCCCGCCGAGTACCGCGCGGTCGATCGCTTCACGCGCTGACCGACCTCAGAGCGGGCAGGCGCCGCAGTCGCCGCCGGGGCACGGCATGCAGTAGTTGATCTGGCAGAACGACGTGCACGCCGCGTAGTCGCAGCCCTCGGGCGGCGCGTACATCGAGTAGCCGCCGGGGGGCGGGGGGGCGCTGCCTCCGAGCGCGTAGTAGGCGGTGGCCGAGCAGTGCGAGCCGTCGTTCCCGTAGAACCAGCAGGCCTCGCCCGACTCGTCGCAGACGGTGCCGCCGACGCAGGGATCCCCCGCGTGCGAGCACGCGCCCGAGACGCAGAGGTCCTCCCCGTTGCAGTACGTACCGTCCTCACAGCTCGCGCCGTCGGTGCCGGAGCTCGACCGTCACCCAGTACCGCCCCGCCGCGAGCGGCGAGAGCTCACCGAGCCGGAGGTCGCGCCCGTCCGCGGTGGTCACCGGGCGCCGCAGCGTCTCGCGCACCGCCTCGGTCGCGGGCTCCGCGCCCTCGACGTGGAGCCGCGTCTCCTGGAAGTCGACGCCCGCGAGGAGGTTGGTGCGCAGATCGACGACGACCCCGGGGTCCTCGGTGCAGCCGAGCGCCAGGATCCACGAGGCCGCGAGGACGAACCGGGACAACCCGTCGAGGATGCCACACTGGACGCGTTTCGCGCGAAGATGGGCGCCGCCGACCTCGACGCTGGCGCCTCGACCCTCTCCCTGCCACGACCCCGCACCGAAGAGACCGCTCGATGTACATCGTGATCGTCGGAATGGGAGAGGTCGGCCGGCACCTCGTGCGCGTGCTCGAGCACGAGGGCCACGACATCGTCGCGGTCGACGCGAGCCCCGAGGCGATCGAGTTCATCGAGGATCACCACGACGTGATGACGCTGACGGGGTACGGCGCGAACCACGACGTGCTCACGAACGCGCAGGTGAAGCGCGCGGACATGGTCGTCGCGGTGACGGATCACGACGAGGTGAACCTCATCGCCGCGCTCGCCGCCAAGCAGCTCGGCGCGAAGCGCGTGATCGCTCGGGCCCAGGGGACCGCGTGGACCGCGCACGCGGAGGGCGTGCGCTACGGGCTGCTCGGCGTCGACGTGGTGTTCAACCCGCGCGTCCTCGTCGCGCAGGAGCTCGCCTCGATCGCGCGCTCGCACGGCGCCGCCGACGTGATCGATCTGGCGCAGGATCGCATCGACCTCGTGCAGGTGCAGCTCACCGAGGAGGCACGGCACCTCGGCAAGCCGCTGATGAAGCTCTCCTTGCCGCGCGAGACGCTCGTGGCCGCGCTGGTGCGCGAAGGTCGCCTCGTCATCCCGGGCGGCGGCGACGTGCTCATGCCGGGGGATCGCATCTACTTGATCGGCCGCGCCGACGCGATCCTCCAGGCCGAGGAGTACTTCACCGCGACGCGGGAGGCGCGCCGCGTCGCCATCATCGGGGGCGGCGTCGTCGGCTCCGCGCTCGCGCGGGCGCTCGTCGTCGACGGCACGCAGGTGCTCGTGATCGAGCAGGACCGCGACGTCGCCGAGGAGCTGAGCGTCCAGATCCCGCGAGCGACGATCGTGCACGGCGACGGAACCGATCGGCAGCTCCTCGAGGAGGAGGAGATCGGCACCTACGACCTCGTGTGCGCGGTCACCTCCGAGGACGACGTGAACCTCATGGCGGCGCTCCTCGCGCAACGCGCGGGCGCGGGCCGCACCGCGGTGCTCGTGCAGCGCGGCGACTACGTGCCGATCTACCAGCAGCTCGGGGTCGACATCGTGCTCACCCCGCGCGCCGTCGCCGCGGACCAGATCCTGCGGTACTGCCGGGGCCGCGGCGTGCAGAACCTGACGTCGCTGGAGGATGGCCAGGCCGAGGTGGCGGAGCTCCGGGTGCCGAGCGGGGCCCGCGCGGTCGGGGTTCCGCTCAAGGACCTCGGGCTGCCGCGCGGCGCGCTCCTCGGCGGCATCGTCCACGGCGACGAGGTGATCATCCCGCGCGGCGACGACGTCGTGCACGCAGGCGACACGGTCATCGTCCTCCTCACCGAGTCCGCGCGCGCGGCGGTCGATCGCCTGTTCCGCGCGAGGGGCGGATGAAGCGCGCCGCGCGCCGCGTCCTCGGCAAGCGCAGCCCCTGGCGCGACTTCCGGGGCACCCTCCATCCGACGGGCATCGTGCTCATCGGGGTGGCCGTCGCACAGCTCGTCAGCGGCGCGGTAGGGGCCGGCTTCGAAGTCTTCTCGGCGGAGGTCGACCGCGCGGCCATCGACGACCTGATCGGCCTGGGCGCGGGCGCCGCGCTCACCGGCTCGCTCGGCGGCATGCTGTTCCTCTACGGACGCCGGTTCAAGAACGACCGGCTGACGCGGCGCGAGGCGCTGCTCACCGTCTCGCTCATCTGGGGCATCTCCGCGATCGGCTGCGCGATCCCCTTCGTCGCGAGCGGCGATCTGGGCCCCGTGGACGCGCTCTTCGAAGCGGTGAGCGGGATGACGACGACGGGCGCGACGGTGATCGACGACATCGACGGGGGACTGGTGAAGGGCGCGGCCGGGCGGCCCGGCCACCTCTCGATGCCGGTCCTCATGTGGCGCTCGCTCATCCAGTGGCTCGGAGGGATGGGCATCGTCGTGCTCTTCGTCGCGATCTTCCCGACCGTCGGCGCGGGCGCGAAGCACATGTTCAAGGGCGAGGTCCCCGGCACGACGGCGGAGGGCCTGCAGCCGCGGATCGCGGAGACCTCCTTCACGCTGTGGAAGCTCTACACCGCGCTCACCGCGATCCTCGCGCTGATCCTCTGGGCCCTCGGGATGACGCCCTTCGAGGCGATCTGTCACTCCTTCACCACGATGAGCACGGGAGGCTTCTCCACCTCCGACGCGAGCATCGCGGGCTGGGACAGCTACTCGATCGACCTCGTCCTCGCGACGTTCATGCTGCTCGGCAGCGTCAACTACGCGCTCTATTACGCGCTCCTGCGCGGCCGCCCTCTGCGCACGGTGCTCGGCAACACCGAGCTCCGTGGGCTCGCGGTGCTCGCCGCCGCGTTCACCCTGATCCTGACCGTCGGGATACTACCGCAACACGAGTACGACCTCGTGCAGAGCTTCCGCTACGCCTACTTCATGGTCGGCACCTGCATGAGCTCGACGGGCTTCGGCACCGACGACTACTCGGCCTACTCCGAGCCGATGCTGATGATCCTGGTGCTGATGATGTTCATCGGCGGCTGCAGCGGCTCCACCGCGGGCGGCCTGAAGGTCGAGCGCGTGATCCTCACGGCGAAGATGATCTGGGCCGAGTTCCGCGAGTCGTTCCGGCCCGCGGTCGTGCAGGTGATCCGCATGGGCCGCACCGCGGTGCCTGGGGACATCCTCCGCGACGTGGGCGTGTTCGTCGCGCTCTACATGGGGGTCATCGCCTTCGGGACGCTGTTCGTGGTCACCACCGACGACGTCTCGGTCGGCACCGCCTTCGGCGCGACGCTCACCGCCCTCTCCAACATGGGCCCCGCGCTCTGGCACCAAGGGCCCGACACCTTCACCTCGTACTCGCCGGCGGCCAAGCTCTTCTTCGTGTTCGCGATGCTCCTCGGGCGCCTGGAGTTCTTCACGCTCTTCGCGCTGCTCGTGCCGGACTTCTGGCGGCGGTGACCATCGCCCGCGCCGCTCGCGTCCGAGGCCGCGGGGCGGCATGCTCCCTCCCATGCGATACCTCGTCCTCGCGTGCG
>JAYRVK010001052.1:0-12088 GCA_041918555.1 Sandaracinaceae bacterium | reverse complement strand
GGCGCGCTCCTGCTCGCGGGCTGCCCCGGCCGGCCGTGCCCGACGCAGCCCTTCGGCGAGGCGACGGAGCTCTTCACGAGCTACGAGGAGATGCGCCGCCCGGTGCGCGTGCTGCGCGCGGAGGCCACCGTGGATCGCCGCGACGGCGACGGCCGCGTGCGCGGCACCGTCCTGATGTTCGTCGAGCGCGAGGACCACGTGCGCTTCGACGTGATGACCCAGTTCGGTCCGGCCGCGATCCTCACCAGCGATGGCGAGCAATTCGCGTTGACGGACCTTCGCGAGAACGACTTCTACGTGGGCCCGACCTGCGAGGCGAACATCGAGCGCCTGCTCGGCCTGCGCTTCTCCGCGGCCGCGGTGACGCGCTTGCTGTTGGGCGACTCGCCGCGCATCGAGGCGGAGTCCCGCGAGCTCCGCTGCGAGGGCGGGCGCTACCGCGTCACGCTCCGCGCGGCGGACGGCCGCCGCCAGGAGCTCGAGCTCGAGGTGCGCGAGGCCGACGTCGCCGCGCCGCCCGAGGCGCAGCGCCTGCGCCTTCGTCGGAGCGAGGTCTACGCGCCCGACGGCGCGCTCGAGTGGCGCGTGACCTACGACGACTACCGCTTCGTCGTCGATCCCGCGGACGAAGCGGGGCGCGGCGTGGTGATGCCCTTCACCCTGCGCTTCGAGGATCCTCGCCGCGGCGCCGACACGCGCGTGCGCTTCGACCGCGTCGACCTCAACGTCGAGGTCCCCGCGGACGCGTTCACCCAGGAGCCGCGCCCGGGGCTCACGGTCCGTCCGGTCGACTGCGAGGGCTGAGCGTCAGTCCGAGCGCGCCGCGCCGTCCATCGGCCCCTCGCCCGGGGAATGGGCGAGCGATAGGCTACGGAGGCCGTGATGACGGAGCACGAGCAGCTGACGATCGAGATCCTGCGGGCGATCCGCGAGGAGCTGGTGACGACCCGGACCGACCTCCGGGCGCTCGGGGACCGGGTCGACGCCCGCTTGTCGGTCGTCGAGAGCACCCTGCTCGAGATGGCCGAGCAGCAGCGCTTCGTGGTGCGCCAGCTCGGCGCCCTGGGCGCGCGGGATCGCCGGATCGAGACCGAGGTCGATGAGCTCCGCTCGCGCGTGGACAAGATCGAGGAGCGGCTCGGCGCGGGCTGACGCGCTCACCGCGCCCTCAGAGGCTAGAACCGGCCGTTCAGACCGGCCCAGCCGCCGCCGTTCGGGTCGATGGAGATCGCGGGGCTCACCTCGACGAGGTCGCCGCCGAGGCGCTCGCGCATCTGCCGATAGGCGTCCCAGCGCTGCTCCGCGTTCGACCGCGAGAACAGGTTCACCACCGCCATCACGAGCGAGATCGCGGGGCCGATGAAGAAGATGAGCTCGATCGGGTCGAAGTCCGTGCCCGAGGGCCGGATGCCGAAGTACGCCGCGACGAGCGCGCCCGCGCCGGCGATGTTGATGCCGCTGTCGACGTAGCGCAGCGTCGCGGACTGGTCCGCGAGCCGCTCGAGCTGCTCCTCGCCGAAGCGCAGGCGCGCGAGGCGCTGCTCGCGCGTGCCGCTCGCCATCGCCATGTACTCGAGCGCGATCGGCTGCGGGTTCGGGCGCAGGATGAAGTCGACCACGATCGTGCGCGCGACCTGCACGCCGCCCGTCACCATGAAGATCGGCGCGATGAAGTCCCACGGCGGGCCGACCTCGAGGAACACGCCGCCGACCACGACCTGCGCGGCGCCGACGATCAGCGAGAGCACGCTGTTCGTGTAGTTGAGGCCCTGCGCGCCGAGCACGTTCCACGACGCGTCCAGCATCCGCAGGCGATCGTCGATCTGCGCGTCGCGCCCCGTCAGCCGCGGCGCGCCGTAGGTCGGCGGCTCGGGCACGTCGCCCTGGTACGCGTCGGGGACGCCCTCGGCGGGCAGCTCCTCGAAGGGCGCGGGCTGCGCGCGGACCGGCGCGCGGCCCGTCGGGTCGTCGAGGCGGCCGCCGAGGTCCTGGGCGAAAGCGGGGCTCGCGAAGGGGAGGAGCGAGGAAGCGAAGAGGAGGGCGCGAGCGAGCGTCACCTCCCGAGGTTAGCAGTGGGTTATCCTGCGCGCCGCCATGGCCGAGCCGCTGCTCCGCGTCGAGGACCTCGTCACCGCGTTCCACACGGACGAGGGCGTGGTGCGCGCGGTCGACGGCATCTCGTTCGAGCTCGAGGACGGGAAGACGCTCGGCATCGTCGGCGAGAGCGGCTGCGGCAAGAGCGTCACGAGCCTCTCGATCATGCGCCTGATCCAGAGCCCGCCCGGCCTCGTCGAGCGCGGGAAGATCGTGTTCCGCGGCCGCGATCTGCTCGCGCTCTCGGAGCGCGACATGCGCGCGCTGCGCGGCAACGAGATCTCGATGATCTTCCAGGAGCCGATGTCGAGCCTGAACCCCGTGCACCGCGTGGGGAGGCAGATCGCGGAGGTGTTCCGCCAGCACCGCGGCGCGTCGGCGAAGCAGGCGCGCGCGCGCGCGATCGAGATGTTCGAGCTCGTGGGGATCCCGGCGCCCGAGAAGCGCGTCGACGCGTACCCGCACGAGCTGAGCGGCGGGATGCGGCAGCGCGTGATGATCGCGATGGCGCTCGCCTGCGAGCCCAAGCTCCTCATCGCGGACGAGCCGACCACCGCGCTCGACGTGACCATCCAGGCGCAGATCCTCGAGCTCCTCGGCGAGCTGAAGCGGCGGCTCGGGATGAGCATCGTGTTCATCACGCACGACCTCGGCGTCGTCGCGGAGCTCACCGACGACGTGGTCGTGATGTACGCGGGCAAGATCGTCGAGCGCGCGCCGACCGCGCAGCTCTTCGCGGATCCGCGGCACCCCTACACGCGCGGGCTCCTCGGGAGCATCCCGGGCTACGGCCGGGCCACGCCCGGTCCGAGCGGGCGGCCGCGCCTGCCGACGATCGCGGGGATGGTGTCCGACCTGCGGAGCCTGCCGCGCGGGTGCCGCTTCCAGGAGCGCTGCGCGCTCGTCCACGACGCGTGCCGCGCGTCCGAGCCGCCGCTCGTCCCGCTCGGGGCCGGGCGCCGCGTGGCGTGCTTCGCCGAGCGCGCGGGGGCCGCCGCGTGAGCGCCCCGATCGTCCGGGTCGAGGCGCTGCGCAAGCACTTCCCCCACCGCGAGGGGTTGTTCGGCCTGAGGTCGCGGCCGATCAAGGCGGTCGACGGCGTCTCGCTCGACGTCGCGCCCGGCGAGACCGTCGGCCTCGTCGGCGAGAGCGGCTGCGGCAAGAGCACGCTCGGCCGCGTGGTGCTGCGGCTGATCGATCCGACCGAGGGCCGCATCCACTTCGAGGGCACCGACATCACCACCCTCGACGCGGACGCGCTCCGGCCGATGCGGCGGCGCATGCAGATCATCTTCCAGGATCCGTACAGCTCGCTGAACCCGCGCATGACGGTGCGCGCGACGATCGGTGAGGCGATGCGGATCCACGGGCTCGTGAAGGACGACGCCGAGGAGGACCACCGCGTCGCGGAGCTCCTGCGCAAGGTGGGCCTGCGCCCCGAGCACGCGACGCGCTACCCGCACGAGTTCTCCGGGGGGCAGCGGCAGCGCATCGGGATCGCGCGCGCGCTCGCGGTCGAGCCGCGCTTCATCGTGTGCGACGAGCCGATCTCGGCGCTCGACGTGTCGATCCAGGCGCAGATCGTCAACTTGCTTGGCGATCTCCAGGACGAGCTCGGGCTGAGCTACCTCTTCATCGCGCACGACCTCAAGGTCGTCGAGCTGGTGAGCCGGCGCGTCGCGGTGATGTACCTCGGCCGCATCGTGGAGCTCGCCGCGAGCCCGGATCTCTACGGCGCTCCGAAGCACCCGTACACCCAAGCGCTGCTCAGCGCGGTGCCCGTCCCCGACCCCACCCGCGATCGCAAGCGCATCGTGCTCGAGGGCGACGTGCCGAGCCCGCTGGATCCGCCGGCGGGCTGCCACTTCCACCCGCGCTGCCCGATCGCGAAGAAGGGGCTCTGCGATCGCGACGCGCCGCCGCTCCGCGAGCTCGCGAGCGGCCACCACGTCGCCTGTCACCTCGCGGAGTGAAGAGGCGCGCGCGCAGCGCGGTTGCCCCCGACGGCGCTTCGCAGTACCAAGCGGACGTGGACGATCTCGGCGAAGCGGAGCGCGCGCAGCTCTTCTCGCGGTTCGGGCGCTCCTTCGAGCCCGGCGCGTCGATCTACGCCGAGGGCGACGCCGCCGCGCACTGTTACCTGATCCAGGAGGGCCGGGTCCGGCTCGTGAAGAAGATCCGCTCCTCGGACCGGAGCCTCACCGTGCTGCGGCCCGGCGATCTCTTCGGCGAGGACGCGCTCGTCGCGAACGCGCGGCGCGGCGCCTCCGCGGTCGCGCTCACCGACGTGTCGGTGCTCGCGCTCGACCGCAAGACGTTTGGCGTGCTCCTGTCGAGCAACCCGGACGTGGCCCTGCGCCTCGTCGAGCAGCTCGTGCGGCGGCTGCGGCACACCGAGGAGCAGCTCGAGAACGCGATGCTCCACGATCGGCCGAGCCGCGTGGTCAACACGCTCCTGCGGCTCGCGGCGCTCCACGACCGGACGCCCGAGGGCCACGTGCTCTCGATCTCGCCCCTCGAGCTCTCGAGCCGGGTCGGGCTCGACGTCGACGCGGTGAAGCGCGCGGTGCAGCAGCTCCGCGACGGCGGCTACATCCGGATCCTCGACGAGCGGATCATCGTGCCCGACCTCGCCGCGCTCCATCAGCTCTACGAGCTCCTCGGCATGAAGGAGGAAGCCCGCGGCGGCTTCGTGTGATGACGCAAGCTACATTGACATCCGCGCTCGCCCTCGTCGTCCTCGCGAGCTGCGGCGGCGTCTCCGAGGAGCAGCTCCTGCGCTCGCAGCGCGAGTACGATCTCGCGGTCGGCCTCTACGGCGAGCAAGACGCCGCGGGCGCGTTCGAGCACTTGCTCCAGGCGATCGAGCTCGACCCGGACAACGCCGAGGCGCACCTCCTGCTCGGCAACCTGTTCATGATCGTCCGGCAGGACTACCGGCAGGCCGAGCAGCACATGCGGGAGGCGCTGCGGGCGAACGCTGCGATGCAGGGGCGGCCGGGCCTTCCGTCCGAGGCGCGCAACGCGCTGGGCGTGCTGTTCAACAACGCCCAGCGCTACGAGGACGCGGCGGTGATCCTCGAGGAGGCCTCGGCCGACCTGATGAACCGCTACCAGGCGCTGACGTGGGCCAACCTCGCGTGGGCCTACCGCGAGCTCGGCCGGATGGACGAGGCGCTGCAGGTCGGCCGGCAGGCGGTCCAGCGGGACCCGAACCACTGCATCGCGCTCTTCCGGCTCGCCGAGGTGCACGTCGCGCTCGACCAGTGGGAGGACGCGCAGCACCGGCTCGACCACCTCCTCGGGCTCGAGGACGCGGCGTGCCAGAGCATGCAGGCCGGCTGGCGGTTGCGTGGCGAGGTGCGGGCCCAGCTCGGCGATCGGGGGGGGGCCGTGGCGGACCTCGAGCGGTGCGTCGAGCTCTCGCACGAGACCGACGACGGACAGGCCTGCCAGCGCATGCTCGAGGGCCAGGAGCGCGCGGCTCCGCCGCCCGAGCCGGCGCCCGCCGAGGGGGCGTGACGATCGTCCGACGGGGGGCTGGAATCGTCCGTTCTCGCCGCGATCTCCGGATCCAACCCCGCGGAATCACAGGGAAGGGTCGATCTTCGATCCGATCGGCGCCGGAGTTGTGCTAGGAACGACTCTCCGCCGGGCGAGGCGGTTCGTGGGGTCCAATTCGCCCGGAACGAGGAAACCCGAATGGACTCACTCGGAACCTACCTCCGCCACGAACGCGAGCTGCGCCAGATCTCCCTCGAGGAGATCGCGCAGCACACCCGGATCCCCCTGCGCACCCTGCAGCAGCTCGAGGACGACGCCCTCGACCGGCTGCCGGGCGAGGTCTTCGTCCGGGGCTTCCTGAAGTCGTACGCCAAGAGCGTGGGCCTCGACGCGGACGACGTGCTCGAGCGCCACGCGCGGCGGCACGAGCCGAAGCCGGAGGACGCGCAGGCCGCGGTGGCGCCCCTCTCGACCGTGCAGCACGCCGAGGGCGGCCGCCGGTTCGGGATCGCCATCGCGCTCGTGATCCTCCTGATCCTCTTCACGCTCGCCCTCTCGATCGTGATGAGGCCCCGGCACCGCGACACCCCGATCGAGCTGTCGTCGGCGAGCCCGGTGACCGACGTCGACCGGGCCTAGCCCGCGTGCCGCGCACCGAGACGACGGCGGCGCTCCTCCTGCGCTCCGTCGACTACGGCGAGGCGGACCGCATCGTCACGCTCCTCACCGAGTCGCGCGGCAAGGTCGCGCTGATGGCCCGCGGCGCGCGCAAGAGCCAGCGCCGCTTCGCGGGCGCGCTCGAGCCTTACGCGCTGATCGAGGCCGAGCTCTCGATCGGTCGCGGCGAGGTCGGACGGCTCGCGCAGGCGCGCGTGGTGCGGGCGTTCCCCGGCCTCTTGTCGAGCCTCGAGAAGATCGGGATCGCGGCGGCGGGGCTCGAGATCGTCCGCGAGACGGTGCCCGCGCACGAGACGCCCGATCCGCGGCTCCTGCCCACCGTGGTGCGGTTCCTCGAGCGGATCGAGGAGGGCGACGCGCTCGACGCGACGCACCTCGGGTTCGTGCTGCGCCTGCTCGCGCTGACCGGGCACGCGCCGAACCTCGAGGTCTGCGGGCGCTGCGGGCTGCCTGCGCCGGAGGGGAAGGCCGCGCTGTTCGCGCCGGCGCTCGGCGCGATCGTGTGCCGCGCGTGCGGCGGGGGCCCCCGCAAGCTCGGCGGTCCGCTGCGCATGGCGATGATGCGCGCGCGGACGCGGGCCTGGGACGAGCCGGACCCGAGCCTCGGGCTCGACGGCATGAGCGTCGTCGAGGAGTTCCTCGAGCACCACCTCGCGCGCCGGCTGGCGGGCGGCGACCTCGTCTCGCAGGTGCGCGAGATCGGCCGACGGAGCGACGCATGAGCGACGACGCGATCCCCGTCGAGGTGCGCGCCCCCGCGGGCGCGCGGCGCCTCGAGATCGAGTGGTCCGATGGGACCGTGACCGCGTACCGGCACGCGATCCTGCGCGGCTTCTGCCCGTGCGCGCACTGCCAGGGGCACCACGGGCCGGTGCGCTGGATCGAGGGCGCCGAGGCGATGGACCTCGAGCTCCGAGACGTCGAGGAGGTCGGGAGCTACGCGCTGCGCCTCGGGTGGGGCGACGGCCACGCGACGGGCCTCTACACGTTCCGGCTGCTGCGCGCGCTCGCGGAGGTCGGTGAGGCCGAGGTCGCGTCCGCGCGGGAGCGGACGTTCGGGCGGTAGATGGTCGGCTCCGTCGGGCGCGGGGGCTCGGGCGCCCGTCCCGAGGGCAGGCGCCCTGACAAGAACCCGTGCACACGCCGGTGCGTGGTTGTGCCATCGGCCTCGTGCGGGCATCCTCGCGTCCGTGGCGTCCAACACGCGTCGAACGACCGAGGCGGTCCCCGTCGCGAGCATCGCGCCCGAGGTCCTCGCGGCGCTCGACCGCCACCGCGAGTTGCACGGCCTCGACGAGGACCCGCGCGCAACCGCGCGCGCGTGCGTGCGCACCCGCTTCGAGACCACCGCGAAGCGCTGGTGGGGCGGCACGCGCGTCGAGACCGGGACCACCTGCGCGATCCTCACGGCGACGCACGTCTTCGCGGTGGCGTGCGTCGGCGACGCGCCGCCGAGCGTGCTCGCGTTCCGCGTGCGGGACCTCGAGGTGCGCGACTACGAGAGCACGCCCGGCTTCCGGCTCGTCGAGGACGCGGGGCTCGAGCTGACCGGGTTCTCGCCGGGGGCCGCGAAGCGGAGCACCTACTTCGTCGGGCTCGGGCCGGAGCCCGAGGCCCAGGCCTTTCGCGACGCGGTCCGGGCCGCGATCGCCTGAGAGTCGACCCCGGGCCCGCGATTTGTGACAATCGTCTCCACGGTGATCCCCCGCGTCCTCGTCGTGGAAGACTCGAGCGCCATGCGCGCCTTCGTGCGCGCCGCGCTCGAGGAGAGCGGCGCCGCGCGCGAGGTCGTCGAGGCGGAGAGCGGGTTCGAGGCGCTGCGCATCCTGCCGCGCGAGGCGTTCGACGTCGCGATCATCGACATCAACATGCCCGACGTGAACGGGCTCGAGCTGATCCGGTTCATGCGCTCGAGCGACAAGCACGCCGCGACGCCGCTCCTCATCATCTCGTCCGAGGCGTCCGCGCGCGATCGAGAGCGCGGGCTCGGCCTGGGCGCGAACGCGTACCTCGCCAAGCCGTTCACCGCGGAGGCGCTGATCGAGGCGGTCGGGCGGCTCGTGGCCGAGGCCTCGACGTGATCGAAGAAGAGGACGGAGTCCGCGCCGAGTTCATCGCCGAGGCGCAGGAGATCATCGAGCTCCTCTCCCGGGATCTCTTGGTCCTCGACCACGGCCAGAAGGAAGGGCACCCCGACCCCGACCTCGTGAACTCGGTCTTCCGAGGGGTGCACACCCTCAAGGGGATCGCCGGGATGTTCGGCTTCCACGACCTCGGGGAGGTCGCGCACGGGCTCGAGGACCTGCTCGATCAGCTCCGGCTCGGCAAGGTCGACCTCAGCCAGGACGTGCTCGACGTGCTCTTCGAGGGCGTCGAGGTGCTGCAGCGGCTCCTCGCGTCGGCGCCCGACGCGCCGCCGCCCGACCTCGGGCAGTTCCACCGCAAGGTGAAGGGCCAGGTCGGCGGCGCGCCGCCCGCGCCCGAGCCCGACCTCGCCGCGTTCGGCCTCGACACCGGGGTGCTCTCGGTCCTCACCGAGTACGAGGAGCACCGCCTGCGCACGAACATCGATCAGGGCGTGCCCCTCTACCGGGTCCGCGTGCGCTACGCGCTCACCTCGATCGACACCGACCTCGAGGACCTGAAGTCCCGCGCCAAGCCGATCGCGGAGATCATCACGTACCTCCCCTCGATGGAGGGCGGCGACGACGACTCCATCGAGCTCGAGGTGCTCCTCGCGAGCCGCGCGACGCCGCCCGAGCTGCGCAACGCGCTCGCGCTCTCGGACGACGCGGAGCTCGAGGCGGTCGCGAAGCGCGAGCCGAGCGCGACCATCCCCCCCCCCGCGCGCACGCCGACGCAGACGCCCGGCGGGCCGCCGACCAAGCACCCGGTGAACACGGGCCCGCCCGCGCCTGGGCGCGACGCCGGCGCCGACGCGCTCTCGCTGCGCGCGGTCGCCAAGACGGTGCGCGTCGACATCGGCAAGCTCGATCACCTGATGAACGTGGTCGGCGAGCTCGCGATCGTGAAGAGCAGCGTCGGCAAGCTCCTCGAGCGCATGCGCGGGAGCCCCGAGATGCGCGCCCTGATCGCCGAGCTCCACCGGATCCACCGCGGGTTCGAGCGGCACCTCGACGATCTCCAGGACGGGGTCCTCGACGTGCGGATGGTCCCGCTCGGGCAGACCTTCGATCGCCTCGCGCGCGCGGTCCGGCAGGTCGCGCGCGATCACGGCAAGGAGGTCCGCCTCGCGGTCAGCGGGGCCGACACCGAGGTCGACAAGCTCATCGTGGAGGAGCTCACGGACCCGCTCCTGCACCTGATCCGCAACGCGATCGATCACGGGATCGAGCTGCCCGACGAGCGCGAGCGGCTCGGCAAGAACCGCACGGGGACCCTCGCGCTCAACGCCTACCAGAAGGGCAACCACGTCGTCATCGAGATCGAGGACGACGGCGCGGGGATGGACGTCGATCGCATCGTGGCGAGCGCGGTCGCGCGCGGCGAGATCAGCGCGGAGAGCAGCGTCGATCTCCAGCGCGCGGACAAGCTCGCGCTCATCTTCCTCGCGGGAGTGAGCACCGCGACCGAGGTCAGCGATCTCAGCGGGCGCGGCGTCGGGATGGACGTCGTGAAGACCCACATCGCGCGGCTCGGCGGCGTCGTCGACGTCCACAGCCAGCTCTCGGTCGGCACGAAGTTCACGATCACGCTGCCGATCACGCTCGCGATCATCAGCGCGCTCGTGGTGCGCGCGGCGGGTCGCACCTACTGCATCCCGCTCACCGTGGTGCAAGAAGCCTTGCTCCTTCATCCGTCGCACGTGCGCACCGTGGAGGGGCGCGAGGTGATCACGCTGCGCGGCTCCACGCTGCCGATCTGCCGGATCGCGAGGCTGTTCGGGCTCGAGCGGCGCGACGACGGGCCGCCGGGCAAGGAGTACGTGGTCGTCACGTCGCTCGGCCAGCGGCGCGTGGGCCTCGTCGTCGAGGGGCTCGAGGGCCAGCAGGACATCATCATCAAGCCGCTCGGCGAGAGCCTGCGCAAGGTGAAGGGCTTCGCCGGCGCGACGGACCTCGGGGACCAGCGGGTGGTGCTGGTGCTCGACGCGCCCTCCCTCCTCGAAGAGCTCTTCGTGTCGACGGAGGGACGCACCGCGCGAGGAGCGAGCGCGTGAGCGGCGGTCCGATCCAGCGCCGCGACACCGTCGTCCCCGTCGCGCCCGGCCGCGCCAAGGGCCGCGCCGAGCGCATGGGCGAGCAGACGAGCGAGTTCCTCGCCTTCGAGCTCGCCGGCGAGCGCTTCGGCCTGCCGCTCGGGGCGATCCGCGAGATCCTCAAGCTCGTGCCGATCACCGAGGTGCCCCGCGCGCCGCACGACGTGCTCGGGATCCTCTCGGTCCGCGGGCGCATCACGACGGTGATCGATCTGCGCCGACGGCTGCGAATGCCGCCGCGGGAGCCGACCAAGGGCTCGCGGATCCTCCTCGTCGAGAGCGGCGCCGAGGTGCTCGGGCTCCTCGTCGATCAGGTCTACCAGGTGTACCGCCTGCAGGCGGACGAGCTCGAGCTGGCCGCGGTCGTGGCGGGAGACCTCTCCGAGTACGTCTACGGCATCGGCCGGCCCGGGGGCCTCACGCGCGACGGCGGCGGCGAGGACATCATGATCCTCCTCGACCCGCTGCCGCTGCTCCGGAGGTGATGGTGCCGAGCCTCGCGCGACGCCGGTCCAACCGCGACAAGAACCTCGTCGGCTTCACGATCGCCGACGTGCACTACGCGGTCGAGATCCAGCGCGTGCGCGAGATCATCCGGCCGCTCGAGCTCGTGCCGCTGCCGCACGCGCCGCCGGCGGTGCTCGGCGTGGCCGACTACCGCGGCGAGGTCGTGCCGGTGCTCGACCTGCGCAAGCGCTTCGGGCTGCCCTCGGCCCCGCCGACGCGCCGCACGAAGTGGATCGTGGTCGAGCTCGGGGCGCGCCTCGCGGGCCTCGTCGTCGACTCGGTCACCGAGGTCTTCGGCAGGACCGACCAGGATCGGCGCAACCTGCCGGAGCTCGGGGTCGGCGACTCCGCGCGCGGGATCAACGCGGTCTACCCCTACGAGGGGAGCCTCGTGTTCGTGATCGACGTGGAGCGTGTGGCCGCGGCCGCGGAGGTCCTCGACGTCGACGCGATGGGTCGGCTCATGGGGGGGGGGAAGCGGTGAACACGATCCGCGCGGCGCTCGCGAGCCTCGACGCGGAGGAGCGGCGGCAGGCCGTGGGGGCGCTCGCGCGCTCCGACGCGGCGGATCGCGGCGCGCTCCTCGTCGCGGGGCTCGGCGACGAGGACTGGCGCGTGCGCAAGGAGGCGGCGCGCGTCGCCGCGAGCACCGCGGCGGAGTGGGGGCTCCTCCCTCAGCTCGTCGACGCGCTCGTGCAGGGCGAGAACGTCGGCCTGCGCAACGCCGCGCTCGAGGTGCTCGAGCGGCTCGGCCCCGCGGCGGCGAGCGCGCTCCTCGTGGCGCTCCCGCGGGTGCCGGAGGGTGCGCGCAAGTTCCTCGTCGCCGCGCTCGGCTTCGCGGGCGGCGCCGGCGTCGAGCGCCTCGCGGAGCTCTCCGCGGATCCCGACTCGAACACCGCGCAGGCCGCGCTCGAGGCGCTCGCGCGGCTCGGGGGAGCGCGCGCGGAAGCCGTCTTGCGGGGGCACCTCGCGTCCGCGGACCCGGTGCAGCGCGTGGCCGCGCTCGAGGGGCTCGAGCGGCTCGAGGCGCACGTGCACCTCGACGAGCTCCGGCCGCTCCTCGAGGACCGGCTCGTCCGTCGGCTC
>JAYRVK010001051.1:0-1609 GCA_041918555.1 Sandaracinaceae bacterium | reverse complement strand
GGTGGCGTCGTGAGGCGCGCGCTGCTCTCGCTCGCGTGCCTGGCGTGGGCGTCGCCCGCGCTCGCGCAGGAGGACGCACCGCTCGCCGACGCCGGCGACGTGATCGCGGAGGCGGCGCCCGTCGCCGAGGCCGCGCCCGCGACGCCGGCGCCCGAGGTGACCGTCGAGGCGCCCGTCGAGCCGGCGCCCGAGCCGGCGCCGCCCGCCGCGGCGACCGCGGCGCTCGCGGAGCCGGTGGTGCAGGCCGCCGACGACGAGACGCCGCCCGTCGCCGCCGACGCGCCGAGCTCGGACGGCGAGCACTCGTGGACCGACGACCTCGCGATCAGCGGCTTCGCCGACGCCTACGTGCAAGGGATCTGGACCCTGCCCGAGCCGTTCAACGGCGACCAGGCCGCGCTGATCGGGCACCGCGCGTTCGACACCGTCGCGGGCCTGACCGTGTCGTTCGTCGGCTTCGACATGGCGTTCGACGGCGGCGACGTCGGCGCGACGCTGAACCTTCGGTTCGGGACCTCGGTGCCGCGCCTCCTCGGGCCGACCTCGGGCCTGCCGGACGGGATGCAGTTCCTCAAGCAGGCCTTCGCGTCGTGGCGCCCGTTCGAGGGCGCGCAGCTCGACTTCGGCCAGTTCGACACGATCTACGGCGCGGAGGTCTCGGAGAGCTGGAACAACCACACCTACAGCCGCGGCGCCCTCTACAACGTGGTGCAGCCGTTCTATCACACGGGCTTCCGCGTCGCGTACGCGCCGCCCGGGACCGGGCTCACCTTCACGGGCCTCGCGGTCAACGGCTGGAACAACGTGCTCGACGACAACGACGGCAAGACCTTCGGCCTCCAGGTCGCGTACGCGAACGGGCCGCTGACGGTGAGCGCGGGCTACCTCGCGGGGCCGGAGGGCGCCGACAACGACGATCTCTGGCGCCACTTCGCGGACGTGATCGTGAAGCTCGAGGTCGACGACCTCCAGCTCGTGGCCAACGGCGACTACTCCGCGGAGGACGTCGGCGGCGGCGTCTTCGATCAGCGCTGGGGCGTGATGGCGAGCGGGCGCCTGCGGTTCCCGCCCTACGTCGCGCTCGGCCTGCGCGGCGAGTACATCGGCGATCCCGAGACCGGGAGCGGCCTCGCGACCGCGACGTTCACCGTCGAGGTGATCCCCATCGAGCACCTGATCCTGCGCCTCGACAACCGCGTGGACGTCTCGACGGAGCCGAGCTTCCAGGATCCGTCCGGCGCGCCGTCCGAGACGGTGTTCAGCTCGATCCTCGGCGTCGTCGTGCGGACGAACTGACCGAGGCTTCAGGGGCGCGGGCGCGGCATCCAGCTCGGAGCCCGCCCCGCGCTCGCCCGTCAGGAGGAGCTCGAAGCCGCCCTCGGCGGCGCGCACCTCCGCGCGCACGCCCTCGACGGCGAGCGGATCGTGGCCCGCGCGCTCCTCGGGGAGGGGCCGCTCACTCCACGCGCTCGATCGCGTACTCGCGGGCGCGGCCGCCGAGCCGGAGCTCGAAGTCGTCGCCCGCGAGCTTGTCGAGGAGCGCCGCGCCGAGCGGCGCGGACGGCGTCACGAGCTGCACCTCGACGCCCTCGACCACGACCTTCGTCCC
>JAYRVK010001050.1:0-6188 GCA_041918555.1 Sandaracinaceae bacterium | reverse complement strand
GCGAGGACGAGGGTCGCGTTCGCGAGGTCGAAGTACGCGGCGACCATCGTGCTGCCCATGCCGTCGAAGCGATCGGCGCTGGCCGCGATCTCGCGGACCTCGCGGTTGGCGCGCTGGAACGCGGTGGCCAGGCGGCGCGCGGCCCAGCTCAGGCCCATCTCGTCGAAGCTCGGGGCCCTCGCGGCCTCGCGCTGCGTCGACTCGAAGTAGTGCGCGGCCGCGGTCGTCGCGAGCGCGCTCGCGAGGTGGCCCGCGTTGTGGCCGCCCGCGCCGTCGGCGACGAGGTAGAGGCCGAGGTCCGGCCGCAAGAGGATCGCGTCCTCGTTGTGGCCCCGCCCGCCGATGTGCGTGTCGCCTGCGGCGTGGAGGCGGAGCGGCACGTCGTCCGTGGCTTCCGGCATGCGGGCAGTATAGTCGCTCTGCCCGCGCCGCGGCGCGCACGATCTCCTGGCGGCCATGACGCTCCCTCGAAGATCCCGCGAAGGGCTCACGCGCCGTCCGTCGTGTCGCGTGCACATCCACGCCGCCGCGCGGCCGAGCCTCACGGTCTGCCCGTTCTGCGGCGCGAACCAGCACCGCGCGACGCTCCGCCTCGCGCCTCGGGCGGGGCGGGATCCTCGCCGCGTCGCTGATGGCGTTCGACGACGCGACGCGCGTCGATGCGCGCTAGCCCGGGCGGCGATACGCTGCGCGCGCCGTGAGGACGCTCCGCGACGCGCTGGTGGTGGCCCGCTTCGATCTCGGCGAGTCGCTGCGCTCGCGCAAGGTGCTCGTGTTCATGGCGCTCTACGTCGCGGGCGCGATCGGCGCGACGGTGCTCTTCACCGAGGTGCTGCAGGACGTCGAGGAGCAGCTCGCCGAGCAGCTCCTCGTGGCGCGCACCACGCAGCCCGGCTCGCTGACCCAGGCGGTGATGGAGAGCCCGGAGCTCCACGCGGTGCTCTCGCGCCTCGTGCGCGACGAGCGCCTCGCGACGACGCTCTTGTCGCTCCCGCCGATCGCGCTCGTCTACCACTGGATCGCGCTGACCTTCGCGCCGATCTTCGTGGCGCTCACCTCGAGCGACGCGATCAGCGCGGAGGTCGCGACGGGCTCGGTGCGCTACGCCCTCGTGCGCACCGACCGCGGCGCGTGGGCGAGCGGGAAGCTCCTCGGGCAGGCCGCGCTCCTCGCGGTCGGGCTCGCGCTCGGCGCGGCCGGCGCGTGGGTGACGGGCTGGGCGCAGCTCGCGAGCTTCGAGCCGGGCGCGAGCGCGCTGTGGCTCGCGCGCTACGCGCTCACCGCGTTCGTGTTCGCGTTCGCGCACCTCGGGCTCGTGATGGGGGCCTCGCAGCTCACGCGCTCGGTGCCGTGGTCGCGCGCGCTCGGCCTCTTCGCGCTCGTCGCGACGTTCGGCGTGCACGGCTGGCTGTCGCGCGACTCCGTGCGCGAGGAGGCGCCGGTCCTCGTCGAGTCGGCCCGGCAGCTCCTCCCGGCGGCGCACCGCCTCGATCTGTGGCGGCCCGAGTGGGCGGACGTCGCGCCGGGCGCGCTCGTGCTCGTGGCGATGGGCGTCGCGTTCTTCGCGCTCGGGCACCAGCGCTTCGCGCGGAGGGACGCGTGAGCCGCTTCGCGCTGCGCCTCGCGGGCGTGCACAAGCGCTACGGCAAGACCGTGGCCCTCGACGGGCTCACCCTCGACGTACCGCGCGGCGCGGTGATGGGCCTCGTCGGGCCGAACGGCGCGGGCAAGACGACGACCTTCGGGATCGTCTCGGGCGCGGTCCGCCCGGACGCGGGCACCGTCGACGTGCTCGGCGCGGGGCCCTTCGATCCCGACCGGCACGCGGGCCGCGTGACCGTGCTGCCGCAGGACTGCGAGCTCAGCCCGCACAGCAGCGCACAAGAGATCTTGACGTACCTCGCGCGGCTCCAGGGGGTGCGCGAGCCCGCGAAGGAGGCGCTGCGCGTGCTCGAGGTCGTCCGGCTCGTCGATCGCGCGCGCTCGCGCGTCCGGCAGCTCAGCCACGGGATGAAGCGGCGGCTCGCGGTGGCGCAGGCGCTCCTCGGCGATCCCGAGCTCGTGCTGCTCGACGAGCCGACGGGCGGCCTCGATCCGCACCTCGTGGTCGAGATGCGCGACGTGCTCCGCGAGCAGCGGGGCGCGCGGACGCTCGTCGTCAGCTCGCACATCCTCTCGGACCTCGAGGCGACCTGTGATCACGTGGCGTTCATCGAGGGTGGCCGCGTGGTGCGGAGCGGCCCGACCGACGAGCTGATGGGGCGCGCGCGCCTCGTGTCGGTGCGGCTCGGCGCGCCGATCGCGCTCGACGCGCTCGGCGCGATCCTCGACGGCCGCGCGCCGACGATCGAGGGCGAGTGGCTGACGTATGCGCTCCGCGACGGCGAGGAGCCCGCCGAGGCGCACGCGGCGCTCGTGCCGGCCCTCGTCGGGGCGGGCGCGCGCGTCCTCGAGATCCGGCTCGGGAAGAGCCTCGAGGCCGCGTACCTCGCGAGCCGCGCGGCCGTGGCCGGCCGCTGAGGCATGCGCTATTCACGCGCAGATGACCCGACCGCGACTCCTCCTCCTCGCGTGCGCGTGGCTGTGCGCGTGCGACGACCCCGCTCCCCCGACGCCGGCACGCGTGGAGGCCGACCCTCCGGCCCCCGCGCCGGAGGCCCCGGCCGAGCCGCCGCCGCCGCCCGAGCCCGTGCGGGTCGAGGACGTCATCGAGGCCTACGCGGCGTTCAAGCGGCGGTTCGCGGCCGGCGAGCGCGAGGCGCTCGACGGCACGTACGCAGCGCGGATGCGCTGCTGGGGCCGGCGACCGAACGTCGACGGAGCCGAGGTGCGGCAGTCCCTCGTCGCGAGGGTCGGCACGAATCAGCGCGTCACGCGCGAGCTCGACCGCTTCCGCATCCGCTCGATCGCGCTCACCGTCGAGCGCGCCGACGACGACGAGGTGATCCTGCACGACTGGGCGTGGATCGGGCGGGGTGGCACCGCGCCGGGCACGACGTTCGAGGGCCGGCGCCTGATCTACCAGCGCGTCGGCGAGGGGCTGCGGATGGTCTCCGAGGCGCCGCTCGGGCCGGGGTGCGGGGACGGACCGGCCGAGGTGGAGGAGCCGCCCGCGGTCTGGACCGCGCTCCGCGACGCGTACCAGGCGATCCAGGCGCAGTGCCCCGAGGGCACCGGGCCCCGGTGCGCGTGCGAGGACCACGTGCCGAGCCCGGAGGCCTTCTGCCGGAGCCAGCTCGGCTGCGACCCCGCTCCGGCGGCGTGCGATCCGGCCGAGCTCGGCGGCTGCGTCGAAGGCACCGCGGTGTTCGAGCTCGGCTACTTCTGCGCGCCCACCCCGAACTGAGCCGCGACCGTCACTGCTCCATCGTCGGCGTCGGGGTCGGATCCTCCTCGGGCGGGCGCTCCTCGATCGGGATGCGCGGCGCGACGAGGTCCGGGTTCGTGATCGGCGTCGGGGTCGGATCCGCGTGGACCACCGGGGTGGGCGTCGGATCCGGGCGCGAGGTCGCGTGCCCCGAGATCGGGAGCGGCGCCGCGACGCGCATCGCGCGGCTCGGCTGCGGGCTCGGGTCGGCGTGGAGCGGCTCGGGCGGCGTCTCGCGGTCGAGCTCGTCGCGCAGCGTGCTCATCGCGTCGACGCAGACCACCTTCCCGTCGGCGTCGAGGAGCGCGCCCAGCGCGGGCTCGCCCTCGCAGCCCGCGAGGTGGAGCTCGGCGATCGGGGCGTCCTCGCAGCCGGCCTCGGCGGCCTCCCACTCGGCGCGCGCGACCTGATGGAGGCCGGCGCCCGCGAGCGAGCCGTCGAGCGTGGGGTCCTCGAGCCGCGGCACGTCGAGCGCGCAGCCAGAGCCGAGCGCGAGCGCGAGGAGCAGCGCGTGGATGGAGCGGGTCACTTCTTCAGCCCCCACTCGTTGACCAGCTTGGAGAGCCGGGGTCGCTTCATGCCGAGGAGGTCGGCGGCCTTGGAGATGTTGCCGTCGCACTCGGAGAGCGCGCGCTCGATGAGGTCGCGCTCGAGCCGCTTGCGCAGATCGTAGATCGAGCCGCCGTCGCGCACGCACGAGTACATCAGCTCGCTCAGCGAGCCGTCGCCGGGGGGGGGGATCGAGGAGGCGCGCCGCGGGGCGAGCGCTTCGAAGTCCGCCGCGCAGAGCAGATCGCCGCCGCCGAGGACCGCCGCGCTCCGCAGCGCGTTCTCGAGCTCGCGGACGTTGCCCGGCCAGGGGTGCCGCGCGAGGCGTTCGAGCGCGTCGGGCGCGAGCATCTTCGCGGGCGTGCCGCTCTCGGCCGCGATCTTCGCCAGCAGGTGCCGGGCGAGGGCGGGCAGGTCCGCGAGGCGCTCGCGCAGCGCGGGGACGCGCACGGTGATCCCGCTCAGCCGGTAGTACAGGTCCTCGCGGAACGTGCCCGCGGCGACCAGCTCCGCGAGGTCGCGGTGCGTGGCCGCGATCACCCGCACGTCGACGCGCTGCGTGCGCGTGCCGCCGACGCGCTCGAACGTGCGCTCCTGGAGGACGCGGAGCAACGAGGCTTGCATGCGCGGCGAGATGTCGCCGATCTCGTCGAGGAGGATCGTGCCCCCCTCGGCGAGCTCGAAGCGGCCCTTCTTCTGCCGATCCGCGCCGGTGAACGCGCCGCGCTCGTGGCCGAACAGCTCGCTCGAGAGGAGCGTCTCCACGAGCGCCGCGCAGTTCACGCGGACGAACGGCCGGCTCGCGCGGCTCGACGCGAGGTGCAGCGCCTCCGCGACGAGCTCCTTGCCGGTGCCGCTCTCGCCGGTGACGAGGACGGTGCTCTCGGTCGGGCCGACGCGCGCGATGAACGAGCGGAGCTCGCGCATCTGGGGGCCCGCGCCGATCATCGATCCGGCGCTCGCGCGCTCTTCGGCCGGCGGCGTGGTGACGCGCGCGCCGGCGAGGTCGCGCTCGAGCGCCGCGATCCCGCGCACGACCGCGCGCTCCCGGAAGAGCTCGCGGAGCGAGGCCGGTACGCGCGCCTCGAGGCCCTGCTCGCGGCCGCGGATCGTCACGAGCTCCTCGCGGGCCCGCTCGCGCAGCCCGGTCTCGGCGAGCGCCCGGGCGAGCTCGAGGTGCGCGCTCTGCACGAGCAGCGGGTCCGAGGTGCGCGCGGCCGCCTCGACGGCGAGCCGCGACAAGGGGACGCGCCCCTCCGGCGCGGCGAGGCGCGCCTCCGCGAGCGCGAGCCGGAGCTCGGTGCGCGCGGACTTCCCGGCGCCCTCGACGGCGGCGAGCAGCCGGCCCGCGCGCCTCGCGTCGCCCGCGTCGATCGCGAGCATCGCGAGGCCCAGGCGCGCCTCGTCGGCGGCGGCGACGTGATGGAGCGCCTCCGCGAGCTCGAGCGCACGCGCGTAGGCGCGCGTCGCGTCGGCCTCGTGGCCGAGCTCGACGTGGACGGCCGCCTCGACGCGCAGGCCCTCGCAGCGCACCGCGTCGTCGAGCGCGTCCGCGGCCTGCTGGCGCGCGTGCGCGCAGAGCCGGAGCGCGCGGTACGGATCGCCGAGCGAGCGGTGGAGGTCGGCCGTGTTGAACGCGAGCCGCGCGCAGAGGCTCGCGTTGCCGAGCCCGCCCAGGAGCGAGAGCGCGCGCTCCGAGTGGTGCAAGGCGTCTTGCCACTCGCCCTCGAGCTGCCGGACCACCGCCAGGTTCTTGTGGGCGATGCCCCGGAAGAACACCGCGCCGTCGGCGTCGGCGAGCTCGAGCATCCGGTCGAGGTGCTCGGTCGCGCGCACGAGCTCGCCCCGGCTCATCGCCGCGATCGAGAGGTTGTTGAGCGCCTGGCACGCCGCGCGGCAGAGCCCGAGGGCGTCCGCCTGCGCGAGGACGCCGTGGAGGATCGCCTCGGCGCGGTCGAGCTCGCCGCGTGCGAGCGCGACCTTGCCCCGGGTGTTCTTCGCCTCGAGCGCGAGGGACGGCGACGCCGCGCCCTCGAGGACGGCCGCGAGGGCGTCCGCCCCGTCGAGGTCGCCGGCCGCGTAGCGCGCGTCCGCGAGCGCGACCTCGGCGAGCGACCGGCTCGCCGCGTCGGCGGTCTGCCGCGCGCGCTCGAGCGTCGCGAGCGCCTCCGTCGGGCGGCCCGCGAGGACGAGCAGCCGCCCGTAGAGCAGGTCTCCGCCCGGCGAGCGCTCCGCGTCCTTCTGCGCGTGCTCGAGCGCGTCGGCGTGATCG
>JAYRVK010001049.1:0-2306 GCA_041918555.1 Sandaracinaceae bacterium | reverse complement strand
GGGCCGCGTCGACCGGCCGGGCGTCCGCGCTCACGAGGCTCGCGAGGGTGCGCGTCGGCGCGAGGGGGAGGCGCTCATTCCAGGACGCCTCGTCCGGGAGCGCGCCGAACGCGAGGAGCTCGGCGACCCGCTCGAAGGCGACGCCGCGCGCGGCCAGCTCGATCGCGGGGTGGCCCCGGTACGCGGGCCCGGACGCGTCGATGCGCGTGATCGCGGAGTCGAGCACCGGCTCGCCCCAGCGGAGCGCGCCCGCGGCGACCGCGCCATGGCCCGCGCGCGCGTCGGTCTGCGCCTTGAGCCGCGCGAGGTCCGCCTTGTGGTAGGCGCGCTGCCGGCCCCCCGCGGTGCGGCTGCGGACGCGGCCGCGGCTCACGTAGGCGTAGAGGGTCTCGCGCTTCACGCCGAGGAGCTCGGCGGCGCCCGCGGCGTCGAGCCAGGCCTCGGCCGGATCGTCGTTTCCATCGGGTTGATTCATGAATCCAGGTTGATCAACCTATCACGCCCGCCCAGGTTCGTCGCCGCGGAGGAGACGCACATGGTCAATCGAGGGCTCGAGGGCGTGGTGGTGGCCGACACGGCCACGAGCATGGTGGACGGCGAGGCCGGCGAGCTCCTGATCCGGGGCTGGCCGGTCGGGGAGCTGGCGGGGGCCGTGAGCTTCGAGCGCGTGTGCGGCCTGCTCTGGCGCGACACGCTCGACGCGCCCGGCGTGGACCTCGGGCCCGCGCGGCAGGCGGCGTTCGCGAAGCTCCCGCAGCTGGGCGACGCGCTCGCGCTCGGGGACGCGATGGACGCGCTCCGCGCGAGCGCGGCGCAGCTCGAGGGGGCGAGCGCCGAGGAGCTCGCGGGCGCGCTGGCGGTGTTCGCGGCGGCCTGGTCGCGCCGCGCGCGCGGCCTCGCGCCGGTCCCGCCCGATCCGCGCGCGGGCCACGCCGCGGACTACCTGCGCATGGTGCACGACCGCGCCCCGAGCCTCGCGGAGGGCCACGCGCTCGACGCGTACCTCGCGACGGTCGTCGATCACGGGATGAACGCGTCGACCTTCGCGGCGCGCGTGGTCGCGTCCACGGAGTCGGATCGCGTCTCCGCGATCGTGGCCGCGATCGGCGCGCTGAAGGGCCGGCTCCACGGCGGCGCGCCGGGCCCGGTGCTCGACATGCTCGACGCGATCGGGCGCCCCGAGGACGCGGAGGCGTGGGTCCGCGCGGCGCTCGCGCGCGGTGAGCGGATCATGGGGATGGGGCACCGCGTGTACCGCGTGCGCGATCCGCGCGCCGCGGTGCTCGCGCGGGCCGTCGTGGCGCTCCGCGATCGGGGCGACGAGCCGCGCCTCGCGCTCGCGCGGGGGGTCGCGCGGGCGGCCGCGCGCGCGCTCGCGGCCGACAAGCCCGGCCGCGCGATCCGCGCGAACGTCGAGTTCTACACGGCCATCCTCCTCGAGGCGCTGGGGCTCCCGCGCGCGCTCTTCACCCCGACCTTCGCGTGCGCGCGGGTCGCGGGCTGGTGCGCGCACTACGACGAGGAGCGCGCGGCGGGCCGCCTGATCCGGCCGCGCGCGCGCTACGTCGGACCGCGGCCGCCCGCGTCGTCGGACTCCGCGTCCGCGTAGGCCTCGATCGGCTCCGTGATCGCGCGGATCAGCGCCGCGTCGTCGAGCGGCTCGCCCGGCACGACGCGGCCCTTCTCGCGATCGCGGAGCCACGACCAGATCGGCCCGCGCTCGAGGCAGCCGTACGCGGCCTCCTCCTCGGTGCAGAGCACGCGCACGTGGAAGTGATCGTCGTGCGGGCTCGCGCCGATCGGCTGGTGCAGCACCGAGGCGGCGCGCAGGAGCGCGCGCGGATCGTCCTCGTGATCGAGCGCCCAGCGCAGGAGGCGCGCCTTCACCCCGCGGCTCACGAAGATCCACTGCACCGCGGCCTCCTCGTCGAGGAGCAGCGTGCGCACGAAGTGCCAGTTGCGGGCGTCGTCGAAGAGGAACAGCCCGCCCGTCGGGCCCGGGTCCTCGCGCTCGTGCTCGACCGCGTAGCCGAAGCGGCTGTACGCGAGCCAGCCGCGGCCGGTGCGCGAGCGGCCCGCCGGGTCGGTGACGTAGAAGAGGAGGTCCGCGTCGCGGCCGGTGCGATGCGAGCCGTGCCGGTGATGGCGCCCGCCGTCGGGGGAGCTGAGGTCGCCGATGCGCCTCGGCGCGGTGCCCTCGAAGCGCGCGGACACGCTCGCGATGGCGCGCTCGAGCGCCGACACGAGGCGCGGCGTCCCGTAGCGCGTCGCCTCGCCGGGGCGCGCGCGCACGTAGCCGGGGCCGC
>JAYRVK010001048.1:0-3610 GCA_041918555.1 Sandaracinaceae bacterium | reverse complement strand
GCACGAGGTCGCCGCCGTCGAGCCGGATGTCGAGGCGGCCGACCCCACGGAGCCCGCGTACCTTGATCGAGCGGAGCGGTCCCATCGCGCGAGAGAGGATAGCGCGCCGGCCGCGATCGGGGCGCCGAGGGCTGCTACGCTCCGCGCCATGTCGAACTCCGGGCCCGATCCGCTGAGCCCCGATGAGCGCGAGGCGATGCTCCGCGCGGAGCGGCCCAAGCGCGGGCTCCCCATCGCCCCGCACGCGCCCGAGGGCAAGCGGCGCCTCCCGCTCCTCGCGCCGCGCGAGAAGGACGCGCGGTATCGACCGATCTACGCGGTGTGGGAGATCACCCTCGCGTGCGACCTCGCGTGCCGCCACTGCGGCTCGCGCGCGGGGCGCGATCGCCCCGACGAGCTCACCACGGAGGAGTGCCTCGACCTCGTGGACCAGATGGCCGCGCTCGGCGTGAAGGAGGTCAGCCTGATCGGCGGCGAGGCGTACCTCCGCGACGACTGGACCCAGATCCTCAGGCGCATCCGCAGCCACGGGATGATGGCGCTCCTCACCACGGGTGGGCGCGGGCTCACCAAGGAGCGCTGCGAGGCGGCGGCCGCCGCCGGGCTCCAGAGCACGAGCGTCTCGATCGACGGGGATCGCGAGACCCACGATCGGCTGCGCGGCGTGGACGGCAGCTACGACGCGGCGATGCAGGCGTTCGCGAACCTCCGCGCGGCGGGCGTCCGGGTCAGCGCGAACACCCAGATCAACCGGCTCTCGATGCCGCTGATGTCCTTCATCCTCGAGCGGATCGTCGAGGCGGGGGTCCACTCGTGGCAGATCCAGCTCACCGTCGCGATGGGGCGCGCGGCCGACGAGCCCGAGGTCCTGCTGCAGCCCTACGACCTGCTCGAGCTCTTCCCCATGCTCGCGGAGCTCAAGCGCCGCTGCGACGAGTCGAAGGTGCGGGTCTGGCCCGGCAACAACATCGGCTACTTCGGGCCGTACGAGTCGGTGCTCCGCGGCACGATGCCGCGCGGGCACATGGCCTCGTGCGGAGCGGGCCGCGCGACGCTCGGCATCGAGGCCGACGGCGCGATCAAGGGCTGCCCATCGCTCCCGACCGACGAGTGGGTGGGAGGCAACATCCGTGACCGCTCGCTCCAGGAGATCTGGGAGCAGACCGAGCCGCTGCGCTACACGCGCGATCGAACGGTCGAGGACCTCTGGGGCTACTGCCGCGACTGCTACTACAACGACGTCTGCCGCGCGGGCTGCACGTGGACGAGCTTCGTGCTCTTCGGGCGTGCAGGGAACAATCCGTATTGTCACCACCGCGCGCTCGAGCGGCAGCGCGAGGGCAAGCGCGAGCGGGTGGTGAAGGTGAGCGAGGCGCCGGGGCTCCCGTTCGACTACGGTCACTTCGAGCTCGTGCTCGAGGACGACCCGACCTTGTCGGGCGGCGCGCTCGGCGAGTAGCCTGTCCGACCGGAGGTCCCGCCGTGAGTCACCTGATCGCCTGCCTGGGCTGCGCGCGCCACGTGCGCGCGACCGATCCGACCTGTCCGTTCTGCGGGGAGACGCTCCCGGCGTCGCTGCGCGGGGCCGCGCCGCGCCTCCCCTCCGAGCGCCTCGGGCGCACTGCGACGTTCGTGTTCGGCGCGACCCTCGCCGCCTCGACCGCGGTCGGCTGCGGAGACGGGTCCGGCTCCGACGCCGGCGCGGGCACCGATGGGGGCGCGACGAGCGACGCGGGAAGCGGCGGCGCCGACGCGGGCGGCACCGACGCAGGCGGCGGCGGGACCGACGCGGGCTACGACGCGGGCAGCATCGCGCCGCCGTATGGCATCCCGCCCGACGACGGCGGCTTCGACGCGGGCTACGACGCGGGGAGCATCGCGCCGCCGTACGGGATCCCGCCCGACGACGGCGGGCCGGCGCCCGCCTATGGCGCGCCGCCCCCGAGCCCGTGACCTTGCCCGCGCGCCTCCGCGCGATCACACTCTTCGGGCCTCGGGAGGGCGACCATGAACTACTTTCTTCCTTGCACCGGGTGCCTTCGGCACGTCTACGCGCGCGACCCGCTCTGTCCGTTCTGCGGTGAGACCCTGCCGCTCTCGCTCCGTCAGGCGAGCGCGCCGCGCTTGCCCACGCAGCGCCTCGGGCGCGCGGCGACGTTCGCCTTCGGGGCGGTCGTGACCACCGCGTGCAGCGGTGGGATGGACGCCGATGCGGGCGGCGGAAGCGACGCGGGGGCCACGTCCGATGGAGGCGGCGGGAGCAGCGACGGCGGCGGGATGGGCCTCGACGCGGGCTCGATGACGGGCGACGACGCGGGCTCGATGACGGGCGACGACGCGGGCTCGATGACGGGCGACGCGGGCGGACCCGGCACCGACGCCGGCTTCGACGCGGGCGAGAGCATCACTCCGCTCTACGGCGCGATCCCGGCCGACGGCGGGATGCTCGACGACGCGGGGTTCGACGCGGGCACGAGCATCACGCCGCTCTACGGCGCGGTCCCGGCCGACGGCGGCCCGGGCCGGCGCGACGGCGGCGGGGTCGTCCCCTCGCGCGACGCGGGCGACGACGGCGGCGGGATCACCCCGCTCTACGGCGGGATCCCGATGCCTCCCGCATGACCGAGCGCACGATCTGGGCGGTTCTGGGCAACTCCCAGCGCCTCGACGGCGGCGCGATGTTCGGCAACGCGCCGCGGCTCTTGTGGGAGCGCTGGATCGCCCCCGACGAGCAGCACCGCATCCCGCTCGCGTGCCGCGCGCTCCTCGTGCGCGAGGGCGCGGATCGCTGGATCCTCTTCGAAACGGGGATCGGCGCCTTCTTCGAGCCCAAGCTCCGCGAGCGCTACGGCGTGCAGGAGCCGCAACACGTCTTGCTCGATTCACTCGCCGCGGTCGGGATCTCGCACGAGGACGTCGCGGTGGTGGTGCTGAGCCACCTCCACTTCGATCACGCCGGCGGGCTCCTCGCGCCGTGGCGCGCCGGCGCGCCCCGCGAGCTCCTGTTCCCCCGCGCCACCTTCGTGATCGGCGAGGAGGCGTGGGCCCGCGCGCTCGACCCGCACCCCCGCGATCGCGCGAGCTTCATCGAAGAGCTCCCCGCGCTCCTCGAGGGCAGCGCGCGCCTCGAGCGCGTGCGCGGCGATCGCTCCACCGCGCTCGGGCCCGACTACCGCCTGCATCGCTCGGACGGGCACACCCCCGGGCTCCTCCTCGCCGAGGTGCCGAGCGCAGAGGGCCCGATCGTGTTCGCCGCGGACCTCATCCCGGGCCGCCCCTGGGTGCACCTGCCGATCACGATGGGCTACGACCGCGCCCCCGAGCGGCTCATCGACGAGAAGCAAGCCCTGTTGACGGAGCTCCTCGCGCGGAACGGCCGGCTCTTCTTCACGCACGACCCCGTGTGCGCGATGGCTCGGGTCGCGCGGGACGAGCGCGGCCGGTTCCACGCGGGCGAAGAGTGGCCGCACCCGCGGGCGCTCGTGATCTGAGTTTGCCGAGGGGGCTGCGCGCCCCCTCCCCCACCGCGCACACGCGCGCGCCGGGGCCCCACCCTCGTCCGAACGCGCTGGCGCGCGTTCGCTCCCCACGCTTCGCGTGGGGCCCCCTC
>JAYRVK010001047.1:0-1948 GCA_041918555.1 Sandaracinaceae bacterium | reverse complement strand
GGCTCCTGATGGCGCTCGAGGGCCTGAGCCAGCGCGAGATCGCGTCGGGCGCCCCGGGCCGGCACACCCTGATGCTGGCCGAGCACTACGACCTGGTCAGCGGCAAGCCCGAGCTCGCGGAGGAGCCGCTCCGCGACGGCCTCCGCGGGAAGTTCGGGCTCGCAGCGGCGGTCTCGCTCGCGCTGGTCCCGATCCACGGCGGCGACGCGACCCGCCTCGCCGGCCTCGAGCGGCTCCTCGCGCACGCGGGCCCCGAGGCGAAGCCGGGGATGCTGCGCGAGGCCGCGGGCGCCGCGCTCGCGGTCCGCGATCTCGAGAAGGCCCACGCGCTGATCGCGGAGCTGCGCGAGCTCGCGCCGCGCGATCGCTGGGCGGGCCTCGGGGTCCTGCGGCTCGCGGCCCTCGATCCGGCGCGCCGCGGCCTGCGGGCCGATGCGTGGACCGCGCTCGGTCGGGCCACCGACGACGGGGCCGCCGGGGCCGAGCTGATCAACCACGGCCTGCGCGCGCAGGCGCTGAGCGAGGGCGCGGAGGCCGCCGACGAGGCGGTCATGGTCGCCTACGAGGTCCGCGGGCTCGCGCCCGAGTCGCTCCACTCCTCGATCGCGCTCGACGAGACGCTCTCGGCGGGCGACGACCCCGAGGCCCGCGCGGAGGCGCTCGGCGGCTGGCTCGCGCGCGCAGGCGCCGCGGGCCGCACCTCGCTCGAGCTCGCGCACGGGCGGGCCCTCGCCGCCGCGGGTCGCGCGTCCGAGGCGCTCGGCCTGCTCCTGCGCGTGGCCGCCGCGGATCCCGACGACCTCGCGAGCTGGGAGGCGATCCGCGTGTGCGCGCGCGACGCGGGCGCCTGGGAGCCGCTCGTCGAGGCGTGCGATCGGATGGCCCACCTCGTCGAGGACGACGAGCTCAAGATGCTGCTCTGGGAGGAGTCCGCCGCGGTGCTGATGGACGCCCTCGGCGCCGACGATCGCGCCGAGCGGCGGCTGCGGCGCGTGCTCGCGATCGACGCCACGCGGCCCATCGCGTACGGCCGCCTCCACGATCTGCTCGCCGAGCGCGGCGACGACCGCGGCCAGATCGCCCTCGTGAACGACCGGATCGCCCTCCTCGACGAGCCCGACGAGCTCGTGAAGCTGTACTACGAGCAAGCTCGCTTGCACCGCTCGCTCGGGATGCGCGAGGAGGCGCTGGTCGCGCTCGACAACCTCCTCATGCTCGACGAGGGCCACGTCGGCGGGCTGGCCTTGATGGTCGAGGTGCAGGTGCAGGCCGAGAACTGGGCCGGCGCCGTCGACGCGCTCCAGCAGCTCGCGGGCGCGGAGGACGTGCCGGGCGCGCAGCGCCGGATCGCGCGCCTCGGCGCCGCGGACTTCCTCGACAATAAGCTGAGCAACCCCGAGGGCGCGCTCGCCGAGCTCGACGCGCTGCACCAGGCCGGCCTCGCCGACCTCGAGATCTACGAGCGCATGGCGACCCTCGCGGAGCGGCTCGGGCGGCACGACGCGGCCGTGGAGGCGCTCGCGCACGGCGTCGAGGCCGCGCCGAACGCGGGGATCGCGGCCCGGCTCGAGCGCCGCGCGGGCACCCTGCACTTCGAGGAGCGGCTCGACAAGCCGGCGGCGATCGCGGCCTTCCAGCGCGCCCTCGCCCTCGCGCCGACCGACGTGCGCGCGGGCGAGTCGCTCTCGAAGCTCATCTTGGGCGACGAGCGCGCGCAGATGAGCCTGCACTTCGAGCGGAGCGTGCGGCAGGCGCTCGGGCGCGAGCCGTTCGACCCGAAGCTGCTCCGCTCGCTCGCGCGCGCGGGCGCGTGGCGCGGGGACGAGGCGCTGCAGGAGGCGGTGCTCGGCGTGCTCGTCGCGCTGGGTCTCGCGAACGAGCAGGAGCTCGGCGCGTGGAGCGCGACGCCTCGGGGCGTGATGCCGCGGGCGGCGATCGACGACGCCGC
>JAYRVK010001046.1:0-5539 GCA_041918555.1 Sandaracinaceae bacterium | reverse complement strand
GGTGGGGGGGGGGCGCGCGCGGTCCGGCCCCCCCCCCCCCCGCGGGGGGGGCCGCGCCCCCCCCCCCCTCAAGACTCAGCTCAGCCGAGGTGGATCTTCTTGCCGTCGATCGCGACGTCCTCGTCTGCGCGGATCACGGCGCGGCCCGAGAAGAGGTGCAGCGCGCCCTTGGCGAGCTGGCGGATGCGGCCGGCGCGCAAGAGCGCGACGTCCTCGACGTCCTCGTAGCGCTCCTTCGCGCGGGTCACGAGGCGCTGCGCCTCGGTCTCGATCACGCCCGCAACGTACTTTGCGCGCTCGACGGCCGCGACGACGGTGGTGCCGGTGAACAGCGTGTCGCCGAGCGCGATCTTCGCGCGCTGGCCTGTGACCGCGAGGGTCTCCGGGTCGAGCACCACCGAGGTCTCGCCGACGCGGAGCTCGATCGCCTCCTCGGCCGACAGGACCAGGCGGCGCACCTCGGGCGCGGGCTCGGCCTCGCGCGGGGCGCGGCGCAGGGTCCCGACGGTGAACCACCCGTCCTCGTCGCGCGCGACCACGAGCTCGTCGCCGACCCGCGCGGCGTGCTCGAGGCACACCGACACCCGCACGGTGCGACCGTCCCTCAGGCGGACGAGCGCGGCCGATCCGGCGTCGGCGATCACCTCGCCGCGCGCGACGGGCGCGGCCTCGGGGAGCGGGAGCATGGCGTGCATCAGGGTCCTCCTTCGGGGGGTGGAGCGGGCTCGAAGGCCTCGGCCTTCGCGCGGGCAGGGTCGGTGCGCTTCACGAACGAGAGGTCCGCGCCGCGGAAGCGGGCGCGCTCCTCGACGAGGCCGTGGAGGTTGGCGCCGACGAGCGTGGCGTCGGAGAAGTCGGCCTCGGTGGCGTCGGCGTGATCGAGGCGCGCGTGATCGAGGCGGGCGTGATCGAAGCTGGCGCGGCGCAGGTCCGCCTCGACGAGGCTCGCGCGATCGAGCTTGGCGAGGAGGAACCGCGCGGTCGACGCCTTCGCGCCCTTGAGCTGCGCGTTGCGGAGATCGGCGCCCGCGAGGTCGGCGCCGCGCAGGTCCGCGCGCACCAGCACCGCCGAGCGCATCGCCGCGCCGGCGAGCTTCGCGTTCTGGAGGTCGGCCTCCTCGAGGCAGCACTTGGTGAGATCGCACCGGCGCAGGTCCGCGTCCCGCAGATCCGCGCGGCTGAGGTCCGCGTCCTTCAGGTTCACGCCGGCGAACGAGACGCCCCGCGCCTTGCTGTCCGTCAGGCTCGCGTGATCGAAGTCCGCGCCGCCGAGCACCGCGGTCCCGAGGTCGACGCCGTCGAGGTTCGCGTGCACGAACGAGACACGCGCGAGCGAGGTGCCGGCCAGCGAGGCCCCAGCGAGCCGTGCGCCCGTGAGCGTCGCGCCGCGGAGCTCCGCGCGGTCGAGCTTCGCGCCGACGAGCGTCGCGTCGAGCAGCGACGCGTCCTCGAAGCGGGCCTCCTCGCACGCCGCGCCGTCGAGGCTCGCCTCGTCGAGCCGCGCGCCGACGAGCGACGCGCCGCGCAGGACCGCGCCCGTGAGGTCCGCGCGTGTGAGATCGGTCCCGTCGAGGTTCGCGCCGTCGAGGTCGCAGCCGCCGAGCGCCGCGCCGACGAGGCTCAGCCGCGCCAGGTTCGCGCCGGGGAGCCGCGTCTTCACGAGCACGGCCTGCTCGAGCGTCGCGTCGGTGAGGATCGCGCCGCCGAGATCGGCGCCCGAGAGGTCCGCGCGGCGGAGCTGCGCGCCCGACAGATCCGCGCGCACGAGGACCGCGCCGGTGAGATCCGCGCCGGCGAAGCTGACGCCGCGAAGCACCGCGCCGCCGAAGCGCGCGCCCGGGCACACCGCGCCCGCCAGCACGGCGCGCTCGAGCTTGGCGCCGCCGAGATCGGCGCCGCGGAGCGACGCGTCCTGGAGGTTCGCGCGCGACAGCTCGAGGCCGCGCAGGCTCGCACCGTCGAGCCGCGCGCGGAGCCAGCGCACCGGCGCGGCCACGATCCCCGAGAGGTCCGTCTCCCGCAGATCGGCGTCCCCCACCTTCGCGCGGAGCAGCGTCGCCCCCGCGAGCGCCGCGCCGCGCAGGTCCGCGCCCTCGAGCGAGGCCCCCGAGAGGTTCGCGCGCTCGAGCTTCGCGCGGCCGAGGCGGGCGCCGTCGAGCGTCGCGCGGGACAGGTTCGCGCCGCTCAGCGACGCGCCCTCGAGCAGCGCGCCCTCGAGCCCCGCGCGAGAGAGATCCGCGCCGTCAAAGATCGCGCCGGGCGCGCGCGCCCCGGTCCACGTGGACTCGATCGCCTTGACCCCCGCGAGCGTGACCTCCGCGAGCGAGGCCTCCGCGAGCCGCGCGGCCGTGAGCTCACAGAAGGGCCCGAAGAGGACGCGCGCGAGCGTGGCGCCCTCGAGCGAGGCCTTCGCCAGCGAGCAGGCCTCGAGCACGACATCCCTCAGGTGCGCCCGCGCGAGGTCGGCCCCGTCGAGCCGCACCCGCACGAGGTGGACGCGCTCGAAGGTCGCGCCCGCGAGCGCCGCCTCGCGCAGGTCGACGTCGAGCACGTGGACGTCCACGAGCCGGCCCGCGCGCAGGCGCGCGAGCACGCGCTCGGGATCGGAGAGCACCTCGGGGCTCACGCGAGCCTCCCCTCGAGCTTCGTGCCCGAGAGATCCGCGCCACCCCACACCGTGCGGTCGACGAAGACCCCGAGGAGCTCGGCCGCGAAGAGGCTCGAGCCGGTGAAGTCGGTCTGCGAGAGGATCGCGCCGCCCATCTTCGCCTGCATGAGATCGGCGCCGCGGATCTTCGCCTCGCTCAGGTCCGCGCCCTTGAGCTTGGCCTTCTTGAGGCGACAGCCGTCGAAGCGCGCGCCGCGCAGGATCGCGGACGCGAAGCTCGCGCGCTCGAGGCTCGCGAACGCGAAGTCCGCCCCGGCCAGCGAGGAGCCGCCGAAGCGGGCGCGGTCCGCGCTCGCGCGCGAGAGGTTCGCTCCGTCGAAGCGCGCGCCGTCGTAGCCGCGCAGGAGGCGGAGGTCGCACTCCGAGAAGTCCGCGCCCGTCGCGTCGACGCCCGCGAAGCGCGCGTCCACGAACGCGGCGCCCTTGCACCGCGCGCTCCGGAGCGCGCCGTGCACGAGGACGAGCTCCTTGGCCTTCGCGCCCTCGAGGTTGGCGCCGGTGAAGCTCGCGCCGCGCGCCTCCGCCCGCGCCAGCGACGCGCCCCGCAGGGACGCCCCGTCGAGGCTCGCCCGATCGAGCACCGCGCCGTCGAGCATCGCGCCGTCGAGGAGCGCCCCGTCGAGCACCGCGCCCGTGAGGTCGGCGCCGCTCAGGTCGGCGCCGGTGAGATCGGCCCCCGCGAGCCGCGCACCATGGAGCTGCGCGCCGGCGAGCTTGGCCGCGCGGAGCGAGCACGCCGAGAGATCCGCTCCGGCGAGGAGCACGCCCTCCGCGACGAGCTCGTCGAGCACCTCGCCGCTCAAGCGCAGCCGCGTGAGGTCGCCGCTCCACCCGCGCCCCTCGGCGTAGTCGAGCAGGGCGCGCTCGCGCGCGGTCTCGCCGACGACGGAGTCCTCCTGGACCGCCTCCGCGATCGCCTCGGGCGTCTCCTGGCCGAGCTCGGCGAACCCCGCCGCGACGGCGACGGCGCCGGCGACGGGCGCGGGCTCCTCCACGTCGGGGACCTTCGGCCCGTCGAGCGACGGCGCCGGGAGGTCGACCATGGTCGCGATCACTTGCGCGAGCGTGTGCGCGGTGGCGTTCTTGGCGCCGAGGCTGTGGGCCGTCTCGCGGATCCGCATCAGCGTGTGCGCGTCGGCGTCGTCCTGTGGATCGAGCGGGGAGAAGCCGGCCTCCTCGAGCGCGATGAGCCGGAGCTGCGCGTCGAACAGGTCCGTGACCGCCTCGAGGCTCTGCTGCTCGCCGACCCGCTCATGGAGCAAGAACATCGTCTTGACATCGCTCGCGTCCGCGTCGCGCACCGCGAAGAGGCCGCGGTGGAGGCAGCACACCCGCAGCCGGTCCGCGTCGACGACGATCGTGTCGAGCTTGAGGTGGATCTCGTCGAGCTTCGGGTGGCTCGGATCGGTGCCGCGCTCGACGAACGCGCGGGGCCGCAGGCCCGGGAGCCGGCTCTCGAGCCACGCGTGCTCCGGGTGCAGGTGCCCCAGGCCGATCGTCTCGGTGCCCGCCCAGAACGTGCGCGCGCGCTGGTCGTCGGGCGCGCTGAGGAAGTAGTCGGGGTGGAGGTCGACGGGGTAGTAGGGGAAGCGCTCGCGCTGCCACGCCTCGTCGTAGGTGCCGGCGAGGCGCAGGCGCGCGGGCGCGGTCGGGTGGATCGGCGCGACCGCGACGGGCTCGGGGCGGGCGCTCGGCGAGCCCACCAACGCGCCGGGCCGCTCGAGGTTCGGGAGCGGGTGGCGCTTGCCGTCGGGCCCCTCGATCGGCGCTGCGCCGCGCCCGTACGGGTTCGCCGCGTGCCCCGAGCCGCCGAACGCGCGCTCCCACGTCAGCGGCATCGCGTCGAAGGGCTCCGGCTCGGACGCGCGCCGCCCGAGGAGGCTCCCCTCCCAGTGCCGGTCGCCGAACACCGCGATGCGCTTGTCGATCGCGCCGCACTTGAAGCGCACCTCCGACGCGCGCGCGCGACCGCCCGGCGGGTGGCACGAGCCGACGAGGAAGCACTCGCCGGTCGGCTTGAGCGGATCGAAGTCGCCAGGGTAGACGAGGCACCGGTCCGGGTCGTCGTCGACGCTCCGGAACCCCGACAACGTGTCTTGCTCCTTGGCGAGGTGCGCGGCGACCCCGTGCTGGAGCTCGTACGTCGCCTTGACGACGAGGAGCATCAGCGGCGCGCCCGGCCGGAGCGGCCAGAGCACGGTCCCGAGCTCGAACGGGGTCGCGCGGACGACTCGCATGCGCTCCTAGCCGAGCTCGATCTTCGAGCCCTTGATCGAGACCTCGCTCGAGCTGATCTCGATGCAGTTGTCGCTGTCCACGCCGGCGTACACGGCGTCGCTCGACGCGGTGAGGTAGTCGTCGTCGGAGTCCCCGAAGACGAGCCCGTCGCTGTCGCTGATCGTGAACGTGGTCTGGTCGCTGGTGACGGTGATCGCCCCCTCGCTGTCGACCACGATCGAGTACTCGGTGTCCCCGTCGATCTTGATCGTCACCGACTCGCCCGCCGCGAGCTGGATCGTCGAGTCGGCGAGGCCGTCGATCACCTCGTGCGTCTCGAGCCAGATGCCCTCGTCGCCCTCGTCGCGCGAGGGGTCCTTGTCCGTCGCGAGCGACACGCGCTTCTTCGCGCGCACCGACACCGTCTCGGTCTCCTCCTGCGGATCGTCCGGATCGAGCTCGCCGAGGTGCACCGCCTTGGCCATCACCTCGACCTTGTCGCCGGTGCGCGCCGCGATCGTGAGGTCGTCCGCGTTCGCGATCAGCCGCACCTTCTGCGCGCCGACGATCGCGACGTGGTTCCCCGCGGTGAGCGCCGCGTCCTGTGCGGCGCTGAGGTCCAGGTGCTCGGTCGCGGTGATCGACGGCTTCTTC
>JAYRVK010001045.1:0-6777 GCA_041918555.1 Sandaracinaceae bacterium | reverse complement strand
GCCGCGGGCCGGCTCGAGCGCGTGGATCGAGCGCTCGAGGCCGCGGAGGCGTTCGCCATCCTGGGCCGCAAGGAGGATCAGGCGCGCTGCCTCGAGCTCGCCGGCGAGATCGAGCGGCTCGAGTCGCTCCTCTCCGAGACGAACGAGGCCGACGAGAAGGAGGGCCAGCTCCGCCGCCTCCTCGCCGACTACGAGAACGCGCTGCGCTACGGGGCGCGCCTCGACGCGCGCGCCGCCTTGCGCGAGGCGCTGCGCGTGGCGCCGGACGAGCGATCGGTGGCGGAGCTGCTGCGCCGCCTCGAGGCGCGGATGCCCCCGGCGGGGCGCGTCTGGCTCTCGATCGGTGGCGCGCGCGTCGGCTTCGTGGGGAAGCTGCCGGCGGTGATGGGCCGGGGCGACGACGTGGAGATCCGCGTGCGCGGGACGTCCGTGTCGCGGCGCCACGCGGAGGTCGCGCTCGCGGGCGGCGCGCTCGTGGTGCGAGACCTCGACAGCCGCAACGGCACGCTCGTGCGCGGCGTGCCGATGGCCGGGGCCATCGAGCTCGCGGGCCCCACCGAGATCGGCCTCGGCGACGACGTGCCCCTCGAGGTCCGGCCGCGCGGCGCGGCGGTGGTGGTCGAGGTGCGCGGCGGCTTCGACCGCGGCGCGCGGATCATCGTCGGCGAGGGCGCGCTGCGCGACGCGGAGCTCGCCGCCAGCATCACCTTCGACACGGGCTGGGCCGTGCTCACCGCCGACGCGGACGCCGCGCTCACGCTGGAGGGCCAGACCTGCGCGCTGCCGGTCCACCTCCTCGTCGAGGACCGGCTCACGGTCGGCGGCGTGGAGGTCGAGGTCCTCCCATGAGCTGGCTCAAGCGGCTGTTCGGGCGGCGCGGGCCGGACGCCCCCGAGGAGCCGGCCGCGGCCGAGACGCCCGACCCCGGCGGCGCGGCCGAGGCCGCTCCCGCTCCCGCCGTCGCGGTCCCCGACGACCCGGCGCGCGAGCTCGAGCGGCTCGGCGAGGCGCCCGGGGCGGCCCTCGACGAGGCCCACGCGGTCGAGCAGATCGAGCAGATGCGCGCGAGCGGCCGCGAGGCGCGCGCGATCGACCTCGCGCGGCGCGTCCTCGTCCACCATCCGCGCGCGCGCGCGGTGCACCAGCGGGTCGCCGAGATCCTCGCCTCGCGCGGCGACGACGAGGGCGCCGCCGAGCTGGTCGCGCCGTTCCTCGACGCGGCCGACGCGCCGCTCGATCTGTTCATGCTGGCCGCCGAGATCGCCGAGCGCCGCGGGGACGAGCCGCGCGCGCTGGCGCTGTACGAGCGCGTGGTCGCGCGCGACCTCGACTTCCCGCGCGCGCGGGCGCGGGTGCGCCGGCTGCGGGAGGGCGAGCGTCACGCGCGCGACGTCGGCGCGACGCTGATGGCGGACGGCGCGCTCACGCGGGGACGCTATCGCGTCGAGCGCGAGCTGGGACGCGGGGGCGCGGGCACGGTGTTCCTCGCGCACGATCTGTCGCTCGGCCGCAAGGTCGCCCTCAAGGTCTATCACCGGCGCGGCCGCGCCGAGCGCGAGCGGCTGCTCGTCGAGGCGCGCACCCCCGCGCGGCTCGAGCATCCGGGGGTCGTCCGCATCTTCGACCTGGACGAGTCGCTCGCGGCCATCGCGATGGAGCGGATCCTCGGGGGCTCGGTGCGGCGCGAGATGGAGAAGGGCGCGGTCACCGTCGAGCGCATCCGCCTCTGGTTCCACACCGCGGCCGACGCGCTCGCGCACGTGCACGAGCGCGGGTTCGTGCACCGGGACTTCAAGCCGTCGAACATGCTTCTGCGCTCGGACGAGCGCGTCGTGCTCACGGACTTCGGGGTCGCGTGCGCGGCCGGCTGGGTGCCGGTGGGCGCCGCGGCGATGGCGGAGGGCACGCTCTCGTACATGGCCCCCGAGCCCCGCGCCGGCGCGCCGTCGCACGCGACGATGGACGTGCACGCGCTCGGCGTGGCGCTGCGCGAGGTGCTCGAGCACGCCGCGGGCCCGCCGCCGGCCCGGATGGTGGAGTGCGCGGCGGCATGCGCGCGGCGCGACCCCGCGCAGCGGCCGACCGCGGCCTGGGTTGCGGAGCAGCTCGAGGAACGGTAAGCCGCCGAGCCGTGGCCAAGAAGGGCAAGATCCCCAAGCCGAAGAGCGCCGCCCAGGGCGTCGCGGAGCTCGAGCGACCCGCGATCAAGTGGCGGACCATCGGCCTGATCGCCGGCGGGTTCGTGGTCCTGTGGATCACGGCCTTCATGATCCAGGGCTACTCGCAGGGGAGCCCCTACGGCTGGATCCCGGTCGGCGTGGTCGGCGCGCTGACGATCGCGGCCATCGTCTTCGGCGTCTACGTCTGGCGCCTGACGCAGAAGTCGCGCGGCATCGTGGACATCCTCGCGCAGGCGACCGACGAGGCCGGGCGCAAGCGCGCGATCGAGCAGCTCGAGGCGGGCAGCGCGAACGACGCGATGACCGCGCTCGCGCGCGCGCAGCTCGTGTCGCGGGACAGCCCGGCGGCCGCGATCGAGATCCTCGAGGGCATCGAGATCGCGAAGGCGCCCGCGGTGGTGCAAGACGACGTGCGCGCCAACCTCGGGTTCCTGTACCTGATGAGCGGCCGCACCAAGGAGGCGCGCACGCTCGCCGATGCGCTGCGCCTCGATCGTCAGCCGAACGCGAAGGCCAAGGCGATGTACGCGGCGGTGAGCGCCGAGGCGTTCGCGCGCACGGGCACGCCGGAGGAGGCGAAGAAGCTCCTCGAGACCTACGACGCCAACGATCCCGAGTTCGGCGACGTGAAGGGGATGCTCCTGCGCGCGCAGGTCTACACCTACCTCGCGCTCAAGAAGCGCGGGAAGGCCGGCGAGGCCATGGGCGAGCTCGCGAAGGTCGACCCGAACATGCTCGCGCCCTGGATCGGCAAGAAGACGCGGCCCGAGATCAAGAAGATGGCCGAGCAGGCGCTCCGCTCCCTCGGGGTCGCCCCGAAGATGCAGATGAAGGTGGTGCGCAAGTAAGCTTGCGGTGCCGGCGCGGCGACCTCCGCCGAAAAGTTGTCCCTCGAGATCTCCGTCGGGTATCCGCGAGGGGTGGACTCCATGCCCGGCGCTGCTGCCCTCGCCCGTGGCCTGTGCGTGCTCGCGCGCGCCGGGCGGAGCGGAGTCCTCGACGTCTGCTCCGCGACCGTGCAGGCGAAGATCGGCGTGCGCGAGGGGCGCGTCGTGGCGATGCGGGTGCTGCCGGACGACGGCGACTTCCTCGGCGACGCGCTCCGCCGGACGGGGGACTGGGACGAGCGCGTGCTCGGGCGGCCCTCGCCCGGCGAGCCGGTCGGGCGCTGGGCCTCGCGCGTCGGAGTGGCCAGCTCCCGCGCGATCAGCCTCGCGCTCCGCAAGCAGCTGCAGCGGCGGCTGGCGCGTCTGCTCGGGGTCGACCCGCCCGAGCTCCGGCTCGCGCCGGGCGCGTGGGACGTCGGCGTGCCGGCCCTCGACGAGCCGCCGAAGACCGCGGAGCTCGTGGTGTCGGCGCTGCGCGAGCGCGCGGCCGAGGTGCCGCTCCTCTGGGCGCGGCGCCGCGTCGGGGAGACCGTGCTCATCCTGACCCCGCTCGGCAGGGAGCTGGTGCGCGACGCGGTCCTCTGGCCGGACGAGGCCGCGATGGTGGGGCTCCTCGATCGCGGCGCGCCGCCCGACGTCGTCCTCGGGGCGACCTCGGGCTCGGCGCGTGCGCTCCGCCTCCTCTACGCGCTGCGGCTGGTCGGCGCCTGCGCTCCGCCGGAGCCGCGCAGTGGGTACGCGACGCTGCTGCGCAAGACGCGTCAGGTCCGACAGGCGGTGCGCGCGGCCGAGCTGCTCGAGCTGCCGGGAGACGCCGAGCCGGAGCAGGCGCGCCGGGCGCTGCGCAAGCTCGCGGCCGCGGTGCACCCGGATCGCTTCGGCACCACCGCGCCCGCCGCCATCCGCTCGGCCTCGCACGAGGTGATGAGCGCGCTCGTCCGTGCGCAAAACGACTTGCGATAGTACGATGAGCTCAGGACCGGTAGCGCGGGTCCCCGGGGCGGAGCTCCAGCTCGTCGCGGAGGTCCGCGTAGCGGCGTCCCACGCTCACCGGCGCGACGCCGTAGCGGTCCGCGATCGTCGCCTGCGTCACCCGCTGCCCGAGCACGATCGCCATCGCGTAGTGCACCGCGGCCGCGAACACCTCGGGCTTCTTGACCTGCGGCGCGCGCCCCTTGCGGAAGTCGGCCCAGAGCGCGTGGGCCGACGCGATCTGGCCCTCCGTGAAGCCCGCCGCGGCGAGCTGGCGCTCGAGGACCGCGGTGACGCCGTCGCGCGGCGGCGGCAGCGGGGACCGGGCCTCGGCGCGGAGGTGCACCGGCTGATCGCGCGGCGCGCCGCGCGCGATCCACGCCAGCAGCGCGCGGTGATCGGCGCTCTTCGGGGCCGCCGCGCTCGCCTGCTCGGCGAGCTCACGGGCCCGCGCGAGGTCGCCCAGCCGGGCGTAGCAGTGCGCGGCGCTCGCGGTGATCTCGTGCTCGGTGGGATCGGCCTGCTCGAGCGCGACGCAGAGGTGGGGGAGGGCGCCCTCGGGGTCGTCGAGCGCGACGTCGAGGAGGTGCCCGAGGTTGTGGTGGTACCAGGGGTTGCGAGGTGCGAGCCGGAGCGCGCGGCGATACGCCGCGACGGAGGCGCGGTAGTTGCCGAGGAGGGCTTGCGCCAGGGCCATCAGGGAGTGCGCGACGTCGTCGGCGCCGTGCTGCGCCAGCACCTTGCGCAGGTGGAGCGCCGCCGTCCACGGGTCGCGCTCGAGCAGCAGCTCGGCGAGGTGCCGGTGCGCGAACGTGCGCGCGGGGTCGTCCTCGGCCGCGCGCTCGAGGATCGCCTCGAGCAGCGGCTCGATCACGAGGCGGCCCCGCCCCTCGTCGATGGCGCGCTCGGCCCGCCGACGGAGCATGTCGACGCTTCGTTCGTCGCTCTTGCGCCCGCCCATCTCGAGGCACCTATAGCGGCCGCCATTTTCAGAGGCAACCGCGCCGCAGCACGAGCACCAAGAATCCCCCCAACCACCGCAGCGGGGAGTGCACGCTGGCGCGCTCGGCGCGCTCGAACAGCCCGCGCAGGATCGGGACCCGGTGAACGGCCGCGGCCGGGGTGACCACGCGCACGCCGGCCACCGCCTCGAGCTCGAGCTCCGCGGGCAGCCGCGCGATCGCCTCGCGCGGCGAGTCCCACCGCGTGACGATGTCGTCCTCGCGGTGCGCGCGGCCGGTCGCGCGCGCGCCCGCGATCAAGCGCGCCAGGTTGCGAAGGCTCCAACCGTTGTTCACGGCGGCGATAAACGGGGCCCCCGGGCGGGCCACCCCCCACCGCCGCAACTTAACCGGAAAACCCATGATGAAATTTCGCTCCTGCCTGTTCACGCTGTTTCTCCTCCTCTCTCTGTTCAACGGCGCCGCCGCGCAAAGCAAAACCGAAAACGTCATCCTCATCACGCTCGACGGCGCGCGCACGCAGGAAGTTTTCGGCGGCCTCGACCTCGACATCCTTAAAGACAAAACCCGGCGCGGCAACGTCGAAGACACGCCGGTGTACAAAAAGTATTGGGCCGACACGCCCCAGGCGCGTCGCGAAAAGCTGCTGCCCTTTTTCTGGGGCACGCTGATGAAGCAGCACGGCTCCATCGCTGGCAACCGCGCGTTGAAAAGCGCCGTGATGACGACCAACAAGATGTGGTTCTCGTATCCCGGCTATTCCGAAATCCTGACCGGCCAGGCGCACGACGACGTCATCAACAGCAACGACCGCAAGCGCAACCCCTACCCCAGCGTGCTCGAATTCCTCAAAGGCAAGCTCAAGCTCAATCAAAACCAGGTCGCCCTGTTCGGCTCATGGGATGTGTTCAATTGGATCGGCGAACACACGGAAGGCGCCGTCACGATCAATGCCGGGCACGAGGTTTATGCTTCGACCGACCCGGAAATCAGCGTGCTGGGCAAGCTGCAAAGCGAAATGCTCAGCCCCTGGGACAGCGTGCGTTTTGACTATTTCACCGTGCGCTTTGCGCTGGCGCATTTGCAGAAATATCAACCGCGCGTCATGCACATCGCGCTCGGCGAAACCGACGATTGGGCGCACGCGGGCGATTACACGCATACGATCAATTCGTTCGCGCAAAATGACCGGCAGTTAAAAGAGCTGTGGGAGTACCTGCAACGCACGCCGCGTTACCGCGACAAGACTTCGATCATCGTGACGGTGGATCACGGGCGCGGCAACACCATCCGCGACTGGACGGATCACGGCGAGAAAGTGCCCGAAGCGCAATACATCTGGATGGCCTTTGTCAGCCCGGACAGCGCGCTGCGCGGCGAATGGAAGGATACGGCGACGATCTATCAGAATCAGGTGGCTGCCACGCTTTCAAAGTGGTTGGGTTTTGATTACAGCGAACAGAACCCGCAGGCGGGGAAGCCAGTGGCGCGGTTGTTCGGCAATCGCAATTAGAGCGGGCTGCAGATCAGTGTACGGCCAAATGGCGCAGTGCGCGCTATCCCGTACATCCAAATGCAACCTGCGCTAAGCCGGATGAAATACGAGCGCACGACTTGTGCTAGTTGAACCTGAATCAAGCTTGAGACGCTGCCGGATGCCACGAGCTTGTCTCGTGGAGGCTCACGTTTGAAGCTACACCAAGCTGCCGCTGCCCCTGGATGCCACGAGCTTGTCTCGGGGAGGCTCACGTTTGAAGCTATGAGCCTCCCAACGTG
>JAYRVK010001044.1:0-7450 GCA_041918555.1 Sandaracinaceae bacterium | reverse complement strand
TTCGCCGACGAGGTGGCCGCGGCGTACCCGAGCTTCGAGGACGCGGCGACGCTCGGGAAGCAGTTCGTCGCCGTCAACGAGCTGCGCAAGATCCAGATCACCGACTCGCAGAAGTTCCCCGATCCGGTCCGGCGCTTGAACGACGCGCTCGCGTCGCGCGAGGTGCGCGCGCAGCTGAGCGCGGTGACCGGGATCGAGGAGCTGCTCTACGACGACTCCCTCGCCGGCGGGGGGATGCACATGACCGCGCCGCACGGCCGGCTCGATGTGCACGTGGACTTCAACTACCTCGAGTCGAAGGACATGTACCGGCGCATCAACGTGCTCGTGTACCTCAACCGCGCGTGGCGGCCGAGCTGGGGGGGGGGCGTCGAGCTCTGGGATCGAGACGTCGAGAAGCGCTACGCGGTCTTCGAGCCCAGGCACAACCGCGCGGTGATGTTCGAGACCTCCGAGATCAGCTTCCACGGCGTCAACGCGTGCACGTGCCCCGCGGACCTGACGCGCAACAGCTTCGCCGTCTACTACTACACGAAGCAGCCCCCCCCCGGGTACGCGGGCGTGGCGCACAGCACGATCTTCAAGGCGCGCCCCGACGAGAAGCTCAAGAAGTACGTCCTCATGCCGGCCGAGGGCGCGATGGTCGAGGGCCGCCACAAGCTGCGGCGCGCGCGCGAGCGGGCGCTGCGCCTCCTCGGCAGGGGCTGACGTCGCGGTCATGGCCACGTACCTCGTCACCGGCGGCGCCGGCTTCATCGGCGCCAACTTCCTCAACCTCCTCGTGCCGCGGCACCCGGAGCACCGCTTCGTCAACGTCGACAAGCTCACGTACGCGGCGAACCTCCAGAGCCTCGCGCCCATCCAGGACCGCGCGAACTACGCGCTCGCGCGCGTGGACATCGCCGACGAGGCCGCCGTCGCCAAGCTCTTCGCGGCCGAGGACCCCGACGCGGTCATCCACTTCGCGGCGGAGAGCCACGTCGACCGGAGCATCCTCGGGCCGGGCGAGTTCGTCCGCACGAACGTCCACGGGACCTACGTGCTCCTCGAGGCGTGCCGCAAGCACTGGGCGGGGCGCCTCGACGGCAAGCTCTTCCACCACGTCTCGACCGACGAGGTGTACGGCTCGCTCGGCAAGACCGGCTTCTTCACCGAGGAGACCCGCTACGATCCGTCCTCGCCCTACTCCTCTTCGAAGGCCGCGAGCGATCACCTCGTGCGCGCGTGGGGCCGGACCTACGGGCTGCCCTTCAAGCTCACGAACTGCAGCAACAACTACGGCCCGCTGCAATTCCCCGAGAAGCTCATCCCGGTGATGATCCTCAACGCGCTCGAGCGCAAGAGGCTCCCGATCTACGGCAAGGGCGAGAACGTGCGCGACTGGCTCTTCGTGACCGACCACGCCGAGGCGATCTGGAAGGTCGTCCAGGGAGGGCGCCTCGGCGAGACGTACAACGTCGGCGGCAACAACGAGCTGATGAACGTCGAGGTCGTCGATCGCATCCTCGATCTCGTGGCTCGCGAGACCGGCGCCGACGTCGAGGAGATGCGCGCGCTCAAGGTGTACGTGACGGATCGGCCGGGGCACGACCTGCGCTACGCGATCGACGCCTCGAAGATCCAGCGCGAGCTCGGCTGGTCGCCGACCGAGACGTTCGCCACGGGGCTCGAGAAGACCGTGCGCTGGTACCTCGCGAACGACGCGTGGATCGACGCCGTGCGGACCGGCGCGTACCGGGACTGGATCGAGAAGAACTACGGAGATCGATAGTGGCGGTGAAGAAGGGCATCATCCTCGCCGGCGGCTCGGGCACGCGGCTGCACCCGCTGACCAAGAGCGTCAGCAAGCAGCTGATGCCGGTCTACGACAAGCCGATGATCTACTACCCGCTGACCACGCTGATGCTGGCGGGGATCCGCGAAGTGCTGATCATCACCACCCCGCACGATCAGCCCGCGTTCCAGCAGCTGCTCGGCGACGGCGCGCACTGGGGCATGGAGATCCGCTACGCCGTGCAGCCGAGCCCCGACGGGCTCGCGCAGGCGTTCCTGATCGGCGAGGACTTCGTGAAGCGCCAGCCGTGCGCGCTCGTGCTCGGCGACAACATCTTCTACGGGCACGGCCTGTCCGGGCTCCTCGCGGAGACGGGCCGGATGCGGACCGGCGCGACGGTGTTCGGCTACTGGGTGAAGGACCCGACCGCCTACGGCGTGGCGGAGCTCGACGAGGACGGCACCGTGCTCTCGCTCGAGGAGAAGCCGCAGAAGCCCAAGAGCCACTACGCGGTGGCCGGCCTCTACTTCTACGACGAGCGGGTCGTCGAGCTCGCGAAGTCGCTGAAGCCCTCGGCGCGCGGCGAGCTCGAGATCACCGATCTCAACCGGCTCTACCTCACGGACCGCTCGCTCAAGCTCGTAAAGCTCGGGCGCGGCATCGCGTGGCTCGACACCGGGACGCCCGAGGCGCTGCTCCAGGCCGCGAACTTCATCCAGACGATCGAGACGCGGCAGGGGCTCCAGGTCGCGTGCCCGGAGGAGGTCGCGTACCGCATGGGCTGGATCGACGCGGCGCGGCTCGACGCGCTCGCGAAGCCGCTCGCGAAGACCGAGTACGGGCAGTACCTCGCGGGCCTCGCGCGCGACGGGCGCTAGCGTGGAGGTCGAGGCGACGGAGATCGAAGGCGTCCTGCACGTCCGGCCGCGCGTCTTCGGCGACGCGCGCGGGTTCTTCCTCGAGACCTACCAGGCCGAGCGCTACCGCGAGGCGGGCATCGCGTGCGCGTTCGTGCAAGACAACTTGTCGCGCTCGGCGCCCGGGATCTTGCGAGGGCTGCACCTCCAGCACCCGCATGCGCAGGACAAGCTCGTGTACGTGCTCGAGGGCGCGGTCTACGACGTCGCCGTCGACGTGCGGGTGGGCTCGCCGACGTTCGGGCGACACGTCGGGCGCGTGCTGAGCGCGGAGCAGAAGAACCAGCTCTTCGTCCCGAAGGGCTTCGCGCACGGCTTCGCCGTGATCTCGGACGGGCCCGCGACGTTCGCGTACAAGTGCAGCGACCGGTACGCCCCCGAGCACGAGCTCTCGGTGCGCTGGGACGATCCCGCGCTCGGGATCGCGTGGCCGCTCGTGGGGCCGCCGACGCTGTCGGAGAAGGACGCGAAGGGCCTCCGCCTCGCGGACATCCCGCGCGAGCGCTTGCCGAGGTACGGCGCGTGAGCGGCGCCATCCTCGTGTGCGGCGCGGGCGGGATGCTCGGGCGCGCGTGGCTCGAGCGCCTCGCGGCGCGCGGGATCGAGGGGCGCGCCGCGGATCTCCCGGCGCTCGACCTCGCGGACGAGGCGTCGATCGCGCGGCACGTCGTCCCCGGGCTCCGCGCGGTCGTCAACTGCGCCGCGTACACCGACGTCGACGGCGCGGAGACGAACGAGGCGCTCGCGACGGCGATCAACGGCCACGGCGTCGCGCGCCTCGTCGCGCGCTGCGACGCCGTGGGCGTCCCGCTCGTCCACTACTCGACGGACTACGTGTTCGACGGCCGCGCGAGCGCGCCGTACCGGACCGATCAGGCGTGCGATCCGCTCAACGCCTACGGCCGCAGCAAGCGCGTCGGCGAGGAGGCGGTCCTCGCGTCGCGCGGCCCGCACCTCGTGATCCGCACGAGCTGGCTCTACGCGCCGTGGGGCAAGAACTTCGTCCTCACGATCGCGAAGCTCGCCGGCGAGCGGCCCGAGCTCCGGGTGGTGAACGACCAGCGCGGCCGGCCCACGAGCGCCGAGCACCTCGCCCAGCTCTCGCTCGCGCTCCTCGAGCGCGGGGTGCAAGGCGTCTTCCACGGTACGGACGGGGGCGAGTGCACGTGGTTCGACTTCGCGACGGCCATCGCGGCGGCGGTCGCGCCGTCCTGCCGCGTGGTGCCGTGCACGAGCGCGGAGTTCCCGCGCCCCGCGCCGCGGCCGGCGTACAGCGTGCTCGATCTGTCGAAGACCGAGGCGCTGCTCGGGCCGATGCCCGACTGGCGCGAGAACCTCGCGAGCGTCCTCGCGCGCCGCCCGGGCGCCTGACGGACTGGACCGGCCAGGGCGAGCAGGCGAGAACGTGCACTACGTCGGGCCTCCGACCCGACGTAGAAGACGCTCTCGGGTCATGACCGCGATCCTCTTTCCCAGCCGAATGTTCGAGACGCACACCGTCGACGATGCGTTCGCCGACGAGGAGAGAGCGGCTCGCGCTGCGGGCTTCGAGACGGCTCTCGTTCACCAGCAGCGTCTCGACGACGGCGAGTTTGCGCGCGCCGTTCGAGCGATCGCTCACGAAGGGTTGGCGGTGTACCGCGGCTGGATGTTGTCCGCGGAGCGATACGCCGAGCTGCACCGCGCGCTCGAGGACCGGAACGTCGCGCTGATCAACACGGCGGAGCAGTACGTGCACTGCCACCACCTCCCCGAGTCCTTCGACGTGATCGCGTCGAGCACGCCGGCGGCGGTCTGGGTGCCACGGGCGGTGAACGGCGTCGACATCGAGCAGGTCGTGATCGCGGCCCGCCGGTTCGGCAGCGCCCCCGTGATCGTCAAGGACCATGTGAAGTCCCGGAAGCACGAGTGGGAGGAAGCCTGCTTCGTTCCGTCAGCGGCCGTCGTGTCGACCTTCCTGGAACGACAGGGCGACTCTCTGGAGGGCGGCGTCGTGCTGCGGGAGTACGTCGACCTCGAATCGGTGGGGACCCATCCGAAGAGCGGCATGCCCCTCGCTCGAGAACATCGGGTCTTCGTTCTCGACGGTGAGCCCGTCGTGGTTGGCCGCTACTGGTCCGCGGGAGAGTACCGAGCCGAGGACGTGCCGCTCGCGGACTTCGCGGAGACGATGGAGGCGGTCCGAAGCCGGTTCTTCACCATGGATCTGGCGCTGGGTCGCGACCGCGGGTGGCGCATCATCGAGCTCGGCGATGCTCAGGTCGCGGGGCTCCTCGACACCATCTCTCCCGAGCTGTTTTTCCAACGGTTGCGCGAGCGCCTGAGCCCCGAGTCGGGCCACGGGCACGGAACCGACAAGAGCACGTGAGGGTCTGCCAACCCGGGGCGCGGTCGAGACGGAAGGGGGAACGACGAGACGCCGAAGAGCGGGCGCGCGAGGCGCGCGCGGAACCGGAGGGTTCGCAGCGCGGAGGCGACCTCTCGCCGCCTCCGCACCGGTCGTTGCTACGTCCTCCTCGTCCCGACGAGCTTGAACAGCGTCGCCGCGATCTTGTCCGCGAGGTCGTGCGCCTCGGCCACCTCGGCCTGCGCGACGATCCCGGCGGCCACCGCGATCTCGAGGTTGTTCCTCGTCTCGCGCGCCTCGTACAGCGCGGTCCTCAACCGCTCGCGACCGTTGCCGTCGTACCGACCGTCGCCCTCTCCGAGGTTCAGCGGCACCGCGATCACCGACCGCCGGAGCTGCTTCGCCAGCTCCGGGTGATGCCGTCCGATCCGCTCTCCGCACCCGCGGCAGAGCCGCACGAGCTCGAGCGCATCCCCGTAGATCCGAAGCCTTCCGTTCATCTCGACCTTCCTCGCCGCCAGCTCCCCGACCGCGCCACACGCGCGCCCGTCGTCCGGCGACCGCCCCCGCCGCACCTGCGCGCAGGAGCCGTCAAGGGCGAAGCCCGGCGCGCAGCGCCGGGTCGCGAAGCGACCCTTGACGGCTCCGAGCACAGGTGCAGAGTGGGGCGGCGCCGGACGACGGGCCATGGCGTAGGATGCACGATTCGTTGTCGGCACCCCACGCGAGGAGCCGCAGCACCAGCGAGAGCGGGCGCGGGCGCGGGCGCGGATCGCGGGCGCGGGCGCAGGCGCGGGCGCAGATCGCGGGCGCGGGCGCAGATCGCGGGCGCGGGCGCGGACGCGGAGACGGACGCGGACCCCGAGCCGCGTTATCATCCCGCGCCGTGCGCTCTCGCGTGGACGTCTGGGATCCCACCCCCGAGGGGGAGTGGATCGTCGAGAACCTCCGCCAGTCGGCCCTCGACGTGCGCGCCATCGATCTCCCCGACGTGCCGCTCACCCGCGCCGATCTCCTGCTGATCGCGGGCGACGTCGCGGGCGCGCTCGGCGCGCTGAAGCTGCTCCGCGACGAGGGCGAGGAGGGCGACGTCCCCGTGGTGCTCCTCGGGATCCCCGAGGGCATGTCGCACAAGGGCGACGGGCCGGGCCTCGGCGCCGAGGCGGTGTTCCGCCGCCCCGTCGAGTTCGCCCCCCTCCTCGCGCGCGTGTTCCGCCTCCTCGAGACCTCCTCGCGCGCCGAGGTCTCGCGCGTCCAGCTCCCGGTGCCCGAGCGCACCATGGAGCTCTCGGATCCCGACGACCCGAGCAGCTCGCAAGTTTTGTTGCGCCCTGCGGAGCCCGCCGAGGACCGCGCCGCGTGGCGCCCGCGCGAGCCGACGCAGGAGCTCGGCGACGCCCCCGAGCCGGCGGAGCTCAGCGGCGAGGTCTCGCGGGTGAGCGGCCGCCCGGCGCGACCGTCCGAGCCCGCCCCCACCACGAGCTCGCGGCGCGCGCGCGAGCCGCGCTCGGGGGCCGCGCCGATCAGCTCGTACCCGGGCACCGGCTCGGTCCCCGGCTCGGAGCCGAGCCTGCCCGGGCCGGGGCTCGAGATCCCACCGGAGCGCCGCGCCACGCTGTCGCCGTGGCTGGCGGAGCTGCTGCGCGCCGCGGACCGGCGGGTGTTCCCCGATCGGCCGGCGATGGCCGTACACCTCCCCGCCGCCGACGAGCCGCCCGAGCTGCTCGTCCCCGCCGAGCTCTTCGAGGTCCCGTCCGTCTCGCTCGACGAGCCGATGACCGAGGACCCGATCGACGCATTCACCTACGTCGGCGGCCCCGCGGTGCCCCCGCCGATCCACGGCGGCACCGGCGAGGAGGAGGAAGCGCCGGCCAGCGAGGAGCGCTCGCTCGGGAGCCTTCCGTCCGCGGTGGTCGTGCCCTCGATCCGGCGGGCCGCGTCGCGGGCGGAGCCACACGTCGAGGTCACCACGCGGACGGAGCTCCCCCCTCTCGAGACGAGCGCGCGCGCGCGCGGCGGCGACTGGCCCGACGACGACACGGTGCTCGGTCGCGCCACGCCCGAGGGCGATCGGCGCGGCTCGCTCGGCCCGGGCGGCGCGCTGCGGCTCTTGTGGCGCGTCGCCGCGCACGGGCTCGACACCATCGCCGAGCTCCACCTCGACGAGGGCGCGACGGTGCGGCTGACGTTCCTCGGCGGCACGCTGCGCGGGTTCGACGGACCGATCGCCTCGACGGTCCTCGACGGGCTGCGCCGGCGCGGTCGGGCGACCGAGCGACCGGCCGACGAGGCGGGGGCCGAGGCCGCGCTCCAGAAGCGCGTGGACGCGGGGCTCCTCGGGCGCTTCGAGCGCGACCGGCTCATCCGCGAGGCGCGCGAGCGCCTGCTCGTGCGCGTGGTCGGCGCCGAGGG
>JAYRVK010001043.1:0-4293 GCA_041918555.1 Sandaracinaceae bacterium | reverse complement strand
GGGCGGGGTCTCGTCCGGGCGGCCGCCGGGGGTGCCGACGCGGAACGTACCGCCGGGGACGCACGCCATCCCCTCGGGCCACTCCGCGGGGGGAGGGCACGCCGCCTCGTCCGGCGCCTGCGCCCGCGCGGCCGTACAGCCGGCGCAGAGGACGAAGAGGCTCGCACGGAACAGGGGCATCCGCGGCGGCTACGCTACCATCGCGCGGTGCGAATCGTCTGTGCCGCCGCCGGCGTGCTCGCCGTCGCGCTCGCCGCCGCGACCGCGCTCGCCCAGCCCGCTCCCCTCACCCCCGAGCAGCGCGGGATCGCGAACGCGGTGGAGGACGGCCGCGCGGGCCGCTCCGAGCGCAGCTACGTGGTCTCGAACGAGTGGGGCCATCGGCTGTTCTTCCCGCACCTCGAGGGGCTCGGCGGGGCGATGATCGCGGTCGGCGCGGACCAGGGCTACACCCTCGCGGCGGTCGCGCGCGCGGAGCTCCTCTACGCGGTCGACTACGACCCGGTCATCGCCGCGACGCACCGGATGTACGGGGTGATCGTCCCCGACGCGGAGACGCCCGACGCGCTGCTCGAGCGGTTCGCGCCCGCCGCGGAGGCCGACGTGATCCGGCGGATCGAGGCCCAGCTCGGCGCCGAGGCCGGGCCGGTCGTGCGGGTGTACCAGACCTACCGTGCACGATTGCAGACCTACTTGCGGAACGTGCGGCGCTACCGGCCGGGCCGGACGTGGCTCAACGATCCGGCGCTCTACGCGCACGTGCGCGCGCTCCACGCGGGGGGGCGGGTGGTCGCGCGGACCGCGGACGTGACCGGGCCGCCGACCTTCGAGGGGATCGGCGCGGCCGCGCGCCGGCTCGGAATCCCGGTGCGCGCGGTGTACCTTTCGAACCTCGAGATGTTCGTCGCCAACCGGCCGCCGCTCGTCGCGAACATGCGCGCGCTCCCGACCGACGAGAGGAGCGTGGTCCTGCGCACCGCGTACAGCCCGCGCCTGCGCAGCGCTCCGGGCGACCACTGGCACTACGTGGTCCAGCCGTTCCCCGACTACCTCGCGCGGCTCGCGACCGGCCGCTACCTCTACGCGAACACGCTCGTGGAGGACCTCATCCGCACGCGGAGGGGGGGGGACGGCCTCTCGATCCTCGACGCGAGCGTGCCGATGCGAGCGCCGAGATGAGGCGCGCCGCGCTCGCCTGCCTGCTCGCGGGGTGCGCCGAGGTCACCGTGCTCGACGGTGGCTTCGACGCGGGCCCGCCGGACGCGGGCGCCGACGCGGGCCTCGTCGCCGAGTGCACGAGCGCGTTCGCCCCGAGCGGCTGCCGGGCGGTCCCGTCGGGCGCGGCGGCGCTCCCCTCGCGGCGCGCGTGGCGGAACCTCCACGCGGACCTCACGGGCACCGACGAGGTGGACCGCGTGATCGGGCCCGTGCTCGCCGAGGCGTGGGACGCGGAGCCCGCGACCTTCAACGTGACCGGCCCGGTGTTCGACTCGGAGGGCCACCTCTACTTCGCGCCGCTGAGCCCCGCCGAGGCGGTCGTGCTGATCTCGCTCGACGCGGCGTCGGGCGCGCGGCGCTTCGCGATCCCGAGCACCACGGGCGCGATCCAGGGCGCGGGCACGCCGGCGATCTTCGTGGACCCCGCGACGGGGGCCGAGGAGGTGTTCCTCGGGCTCTACGATCGCGTGCTCGCGCTGACGACGGATGGAGCGCCGCGCTGGGACGTCCCGACGGGGCTCGCGGACGTCGCGGGCGAGCCGCCGGTGCCGGTCTACGGCCTGCAGCTCCACCCCGCGACCGACGCGCTGATCGGGCTGACGGGCGACGGCCGCGTCTACGCGCACGACCGCGCGAGCGGCGCGGCGCGGCTCCGCGAGCCGTTCACGCTCCCCGGCGATCCGTCGCCCGCCACGGCGACGCGCGAGATCCCCGAGTCGATCCTCCTCGCGGTGCTCACGCAGCTCGCGCCGCTGATCTCGCCGCGGCCGGGCGCGGAGCCGGGGAGCCTGATCGACACGCTCCTCGGCAACGCGGTCGAGGTCGCGAACTTCTTCTCGATCGATCCGCACGACGGGACGATCTGGATCGCCGCGACCGCGCCCGACGCCGAGGACGGCGCGGTCGACGGGGTGTCCTCGCTCGGCGCGCTGTACGCGCTCGAGCTCGCCGTCGACGGGGATCTGCTGCGCCTCGAGGAGCGGTGCCACGCGAGCTTCGAGGGAGGCTCCGCCTCCACGCCGTCGCTGCGCGCGAGCGGCGGCCGCGTGTACCTCGGCGACAACGCGGGCGCGTTGATCGCGATCGAGCCCGACTGCCGCGAGGCGTGGCGCGTCGATCTGCGCGAGCAGATCGTCGGCTCGATCGCGGTCGCCTCCGACGGCGGCGCGCTCTACGCGGCGACGGTGCACGAGGTGATCCGCGTCGACGACGAGGGCGCGCGCGGCGCGCTCCGCTGGCGCGTGCGACCGGCGCCGCGCGGCCTCGCGCGCGCGGGCGAGGACACGTTCAACATGAACATCGTCGCGATCGGCGAGAACGGGCTCGCGTTCCAGGCCGGGGCCGGCGTCGAGCTGATGAGCACGCCGCTGATCCGCACCGTCGGGGTCGGGGTGATGGACCGCGAGACCGGCGCGGTCCGGAGCTTCGTCGAGGGGCTCGAGGAGACGCTCGCGGTGATGTCGACGGCGCCGGACGGCGGCGTGTGCGTCGGCGGCTCGCCGCTCCGACGCGCAATTTATCGTGCGATCTACGGGCTGGACATGGCCGCGCCGCTGCGCGGGGGGATCACCTGCTACCGGCCCGCGGATCCGGGCGCCACGCTCGTCGACGCGCTGTGCGCCGCGGAGCGCCGTGCGGACAACGCCGCCGCCCGCGAGGCCGAGTGCCCCGCCTCCGCGGACGCGGATCGCGAGGTGATCCGCGGGGTCATCGAGCAGGCGCGGGACGCGCTCGTCGGAGCCCCGCTGGAGCCGGCAGCGCGCGACGCGATCGTGGCGGCCCTCGACGCGGCGGAGGCCGCGCTCGACGCGGACCTGCCGGCGGCGGCTGCGGCGCTGGCGCGCGCGCTCGAGGCGATCGGCGCGCGTCCCTGACTCGAGCGTGTCTCGGGTATCCTGGGTCCAATGCCGGATCCCGAGGACGACGGGGGCCTCTCCTCGCGCGTCGGCGACGCGCTCGACGCTGGCGACGTCGCGGGCGCGATCGCCGCAGCGGAGCGCGCGCGCACCGCGTTCCACCGCTCGCTCGCGCTGACGGAGCTCGCGCGGCTCCTCGCGAAGCGGCGCCGCCGCGCCGAAGCCGCGTCGGTCTTGCAACGAGCCTTGCATCATGCAGAGCGCGTCCGCGACGTCTACGACCGGAGCTGGCCGCTGGCCCTCGCCGCCGCCGCGATCGGCGCGTGCGCGCCCGACGCCCCCGCCCGGGCGGCCCTCGCCGAGCGCGTGCTCGCGCGCGTCGCGGCGCTCGGCGACGCGAACGAGGAGCTGCCGAACGACCTCGACGAGATCGCGTGGGCCCTCGCGCGGCTCCGCGTCCCGCGGGCCGAGAAGCGCCGGCTCTTCGTCCGCGCGCTCGACGGAGCCCCGGACGGCCACGCCGGCGGCTTCTGGCTCGCCGCGCTCGCGGACGCGCTCGAGAGCGCCGGGCTCGGCGCGAAGGACGAGCGGATGTTCCGAGACGCGATCGCGGCGCGCGCGGCGCAGCTCCCGGAAGGAGCGGTCGAGCTCGACGATCCCTGAGGCGCAGTCCTCCCGTAGAATCGATCGCGGGAGGCCCCTCCGACGCGGGCTCGGACGGCGGGTCGCCGGACGCGGGGTCGATGGACGCGGGGTCGATGGACGCGGGGTCGACGGGGGCGGACGCCGGCGACACGACACCGGACGGCGGGCTCGTGGACGGCGGCGATCCCATGCCCGACGCGGGCGCGATCGACGCGGCGATCCGCACGGACGCGGGGACCCCGGCGATGGCCGACGCCGGCGGGACCGGCGAGGCGGGCGTGCCCGGCGCCGATGCGGGCACCGGCGGCATGGACGGCGGGTGCGCGTGCCGCGCCGCGCCGCCGCGCAGCGCGCCGCCGTTGGCGCTCGCGCTCCTGGCGGGGCTCGGCCTCGTGCTCCGGTTCCGCTATCCTCGCCGGTGATGCAGACCAAGAACCGGATCGCGGGGCTCCTCTTCGGTCTCGGCGCGGCGGCGTTCTTCTGGGTGGCGCTGCGCCAGCTCGGTCCGTGCGGCGCGAGCTGCGCGACGGGCTCGGCCGCGCTGGCGGCGCCCGCGCTCGGGCTCGTGGCGCTC
>JAYRVK010001042.1:0-2742 GCA_041918555.1 Sandaracinaceae bacterium | reverse complement strand
GACGGCGGCGCTCGTGTGCGAGGCGCTCTGCACCCGCCTGACGGAGTGCGCGATGGCGCCCCCGGACGAATTCGCGGCGTGCCTCTCGGACTGCGGCGCCGACCTCGTCGACTGCTCGCCCACGGAGCTCGCGGAGCTCGAGCGGTGCAGCACCGCCTCCGACGCCTGCATGATCGACCCGACGACGATGGCCCCCGAGCTCAGCCTCTGCATCGCGAGCGTCGGCTGCGTGAGGGGCTGAGCCGCCCGGTCAATCCCACTCGCGCGGCAGGCCGAGCCCCGCGCGGAGCGCGCTCCAGCCGAGCGAGTCGCCGGCCCACGCCCGCTCGATCGCGTCGAGGCCCGAGGCCTCGTGCACGCGCCGCAGCGCCTCGAGCGCGACGACGAGGTCGTCGATCTGGATGGGGTACGGCAAGAGATCGATCGGCCACGCCACGTAGCGCGAAGCCCGGCGCGCGCGCGCGCGGAGCGCCGGATCGAGGGTGTCGTCGGCCGCCAGCCCCTCGAGCGTCCGCGCGAGCGCGGGCAGCGCGCGCAGCAGCTCCTCGCGGAGCGCCTTCTCCGGCCGGCGCGCGAGGACCCACGCCACCGCCGCGAGCCACCCCGCGAGCGCGATCCCGCCGACCATCGCCAGCCCGAGCATCATCGGCAGGATACCGCGTCGACACCCCGGCGCGCGTGCACGAGGTCTCGCGGCACGGACGCGCGGCTCGCCTTGACCGAGGGCGCGACCGTCTACGACCCGCGCACCGAGCCGCACCACCACCTCCTCGACGAGGCGACGGGTCGCATCCACGACCCCCCGTGGGACGCCCTCGAGGCGCGCCGCCTCGAGGTGCGCGCGCTCATGGTCGGCTTGCGCGGCACCCTCCGCGACTGACGCGGCACCGCCTCCCGCGCTAGCGTCGCCGGCCCATGTCGGACGAAGAGCAAGCGAGGACTCCGTTCGCCGAGCAGCTCCGCGCGCTCGGCGGCGTCTACTGGATCGCGAACTGGATGGAGCTCGTCGAGCGCTTCGCCTACTACGGCGTCCGCACCGTCCTGCCCGTCTTCATGGTCCTCGCGATCAGCGCCGGCGGCCCGGAGCTCACCCACGTCCAGAAGGGCACGATCTACGCGGTCTGGGCGCTCGTGCAGTCGTTCGTGCCGATCTTCAGCGGCGCCTACGCGGACCGCTACGGGTACAAGCTCAACATCGCGGCCTCGACGATCCTCAAGATCACCGGCTACCTCGTGATGGGCTACTGCATCGTCCTGGCCGAGGGCCTCGCCGGGCAGCCCCTCGCCGAGGCGCGGCGCGCGCACGCGGATCTCACCTACGAGATCTTCTTCGTCGGCGCGATGTTCCTCGCGCTCGGCACCGCGATCTTCAAGCCGGGCGTCCAGGGCCTCATCGCGGTGAACATGCCCGACAAGAGCTCGTCGCTCGGCTGGGGCCTCTTCTACCAGATGGTGAACGTCGGCGGGTTCGTGGGGCCGCTCATCGCCGGCTACCTCCGCGTCCTCGCGTGGGAGCACGTCTTCGTGACGTGCGCGGTCGCGATCGCCCTGAACTTCGTGCCGCTGTTCTTCTTCGCGGAGCCCGCCCGCGCGAAGAAGGACGAGCGCTCGGTGGTCGAGCTCGCGGGGGACGCGCTGCGCGGGCTCCTCGAGCCGCGGCTCTTCTACTTCTCGATGGCGTTCGCGGGCTTCTGGCTGATGTTCTACCAGCTCTTCGACATCCTCCCGAACTTCATCGACGACTGGATCGACACGCGCGGCGCGGCAGGAGCATTGCAATCCGTATTGCCCTCCGGGTGGGTCCCCGTGGTCAACGGCGGGAACCTCACGCAGGAGTGGGTGATCAACCTCAACGCCGGCCTGATCTCGCTCTTCGCGTTCCTCGTCGGCTACTGGACCGGCAAGGTCCGCGCGCTCCTCGCGATCGTGGTCGGCATCGCGGTGTCCGCGGTCGGGATCTACGGCCTCGGGCTGTCGAGGACCGGCTGGTTCGTGCTCGGCGCCATCGCGGTGTTCAGCGTCGGCGAGATGATGGCGAGCCCCACCAAGATGCGGTACCTGAGCTCGATCGCGCCGCCCGGCCGGAAGGGCCAGTACATGGGCTACGTCAACATGACGGTCGGGATCGGCTGGTCGATCGGCTCCGTCGTCGCGGGGCAGTGGTACGAGGAGGGCGGCGACAAGATCAACCTCGCGCGCCGCTACCTCGTCGAGCACCTCCACGAGCCGCGCGCGGCGGTGGCGGAGATCGAGCGCGGAGACGTGCTCGCGCGCTTCATGGAGCGCGCCGACCTCGACGCATGGGGCGCGCGCGAGCTCCTCTGGGACACCTACGACCCGAGCGCGATGTGGCTCCGCTTCGCCCTGATCGGCCTCGGCTCGATGGCGCTGCTCGTCGGCTACGACCGCCTCGTGACGCGCGCCCAGGCCGAGCCTGGCTTCTCCTTCAACACGCGCGGCCGCGCGTGGGTGCAAGCCGTCTTGCTCCCGACGGCGCTCCTCGTCACCGCGTGCGCGGCCTACCAGGCGTGGGGTCTGGCCCAGGCCGAGGGCGCGGCGGTGCGCGACGTGGTGCTCGGCTCGCTCGGCCTGAGCATGAACGCGCTGCTCCTCGTGATCCTCGCGATCGCGTCCTTCGTCATGCGCGACCCGGCGCGCGACGACGACCCGCCCAAGCCCACCGAGCTCTGAGTTTTCGAAGGGGGTTTCACCCCCTTCCCCCAGCGCGAGTGAATCGCGCTG
>JAYRVK010001041.1:0-1754 GCA_041918555.1 Sandaracinaceae bacterium | reverse complement strand
TCGTCGCGCGGTTCGAGCGGGATCGCACGGAGCTCACCCGCGGCGACGAGCCACCGCTGGAGCCTCTCCACCGCCTCAGCCCCAAGCTCGGGCGCAACGATCCTTGCTGGTGTGGAAGCGGCAAGAAGTACAAGCAGTGCCACTACCGCGACGACCATGCGGCGGAGGCCGCGGCCGGCGCCGCTCCGGAGGCGCCCGAGCCCGAGGACGAGCAGGTCGCCGACCAGCCGTAGCCGGTCAGAAGGGCACGGGCCGCGGCCAGGCGGCGAGCAGCACGACGAGGCAGCGGTCCGACGCGCGGCCGACCCCCACGTCGGTCATCCGCGCGTCGACGAGCGCGGCGCGATGCGACGGGCTCTGGAGCATCGCCGCGTAGGCGGCGTCGAGATCCGTGGCGCGCGCCACCGTCACTCCGACGTGGCGCGCGCGGATGCCTTCGCGCGCGAGCCGCTCGACCGGGTCGCCCCCGTCCCCGACGTGGGCGACGCGCCCGTCGCGGCAGACCTCCGCGGCGTGGCGTGCGGCGACGCGCTCGAGGAGCCGGTTCGGGCGGAGCGCCGAGACCCGGCTCGCGCTGCGCAGCCGCGCGACCCGCCGATCGATCGGCTCGTCGGAGCGCGCGACGGAGGCGAGGGGGACCTCTCCGACCGTCTGCTCCGCCACCGGTCGCGGCCCATCGGGCCCGGTGGCGACGACCTGGATCACGAGGGGCGCGCTCAGGTCCGAGGGAAGCTCCGCGCGCCCCTCGACGAAGTCACCCTCGTGCGTGTTCCCGGCGCCGTCCCGGACGTAGAGCCGCGGCGCGCCCCATCCGTGCGCGAGCCGGATCGTCACGGCGCCGTCCTCGACGGCGACCTCGGCCGCGCGCGGCCCCGCGAGCACCACGCGCCGTCCCTCCGACGAGGCCTCGCCGCAGGCGATCGGCGCGTGGGCCTCCTCGGCGAGCGCGGCGAGGAAGCGTCGGACGCCGTCGTCGTCCCCCTCGCGGACGCGCAGCCCGCGCACCAGCGGGAGCGCCGAGCCCGCGGCGCGGGCGAGCGCGCGCGGATTGCGCGCACCCGTCGCGACGATCTCGGCCGCGGCGCGGGTCAGCGCGGGGTCGTCGCAGTCGGCGCGCGCGGACGCCGCGGTCAGCCACAACGCGAGGAGTGGAAGCGCGCCGCGCACCATCGCACCAGCGTCGCACCCCTCGCGGCCGCGGTCAGGAAAGCGTCAGCGCCGTGCCAGCTGGATCGAGAGCGTCACCCACACCTGCGAGAGGCCGCCCGCGGCCACCGCCGCGAAGGCGGGCAGCGCGGCGCGCGCGGTCCAGCCGACCGCTCCGGGATCGAGGGCCTCGCCGCGGGCGGGGGCGAGCAGGAGCAACACCTCGCCGCCGGTCGCGCCCGCGAGCCAGAGCAGGAGGGCGAACCCCGCGACCCAGGCGCCGCCCGGGGCCGAGGGGTCGAGGAACGTGAGGAGCGACAAGACGGCGATCGCCGCGAGGAGGAGGCGGCTCGAGGGACCTACCCACGCTTGCCAGTCGAGCGACTCGACGACGAGCGCATCGACGCCGCCCGTGAGCACGAGCCACCCGGCGGTCGCGAGCAGTCCGAGGCTCACCAGCGTCCGTGCGAGGCGCGAGCGGTTGTGCGCGGCGCGGAAGAAGAGCGCCGAGGTCGTGAGCACGACGCAGCCGACGAGCAGGCCGGTCCCCGCAGAGGACGCCGCGACGTGGGACAGCCACGCCACCCACGCGGCGCCGGCGGCGCCGA
>JAYRVK010001040.1:0-2368 GCA_041918555.1 Sandaracinaceae bacterium | reverse complement strand
CCAGCCGAGCTGCCCGTTCGCGTCCCTCTGGTTGCGCGACTCGATCCCGCCCTGCGTGCTCACCGCCACGACGTGGAGCTTCCCCTCGCCGTCGCGCGTGGCCGCGGGGTCGAACGCGAAGCGCGGGCTCCCGTCGAGCGGCGTCCACGGCGACCACGTCGCGGTGTGCCCGAGGACCGAGCTCGTGCGCCAGCGGTGGTAGTGCCGTCCGTCGCGGCCGCGCGCGAAGATCTCCGGGCGGCCGTCCTCGTTGCGCACCACGTCGATCGCGCCCGCGATCGCGTCGGCGCCGTCGACGATCTCGAGCGGCTGGAGGCACGGCACCCACGGGCCGCGGCGCGTGGAGACCGCCACGAACGCGTCGCCGTGGACGGTGAGCACGTCGAGGTCGAGCGCGACGGGCCCGCCGGCCGCGAGCGCGCTGCAGTCGAAGGGCGCCTCGCTCTTCGCGCGCGGCACCGCGGTCGCCACGAGGCGCCAGCCGTCGTCGAGCGGGAGCGCGCCCGCGCGCACGGTGAAGTCGCTCGCGCACGCGAACGCCTCGGGCCCCGCGATCTCGCGTGCCTTCGCGTAGTGGGTGCTCAGCTTCGGGAAGCGCGCGGTGCGCGCGACGAAGTCGAGCGCCGAGCGGCCCTGCTGCCCCCAGTGCAAGACGGCGCGTCCGTCGTCGGCGCGCGCCGCGACCTCCTCCCAGTACGCGTGCAGGAAGCGCTCGCTCTGCGCGGCCAGCCGGCGCGGATCCCAGCCCCCGATCGCGACCGGGTGCTGGAGCGCGAACAGCTCGACGTGGCAGTAGCGGCCGGACGGTCCGGTCGGGCCGTTCTGCATGCCGAGGCTCGCGCGCGTCCCCTGCGTGAAGCGGATCGAGAGGAAGCCCGCGAGGCGGTGGCCCGCCGCGAAGAGCGCGTCGAAGCGCGCGAGGAGCGCATCGAGGAGCTCGAGGTGCGCGTCGTGGCGCGTGCGCAGGCACGCCTCCGCGGACCACACGCGCGTGATCGGCGCGTCGGTGGTGTCGAACACGTCGGGCGCGGGGTGGAACCCGCCGCTCGACTGCCGGCCCGTGGCGACGAGGATGTCGATCTGCTTCCGGAAGTCGGGCGCGCCGCCCGCCACGACCGCCCAGAGCGTCCCGAGCCCGTCGAGCAGGCTCGGCGTGCCGCGCTGCCAGCTCGTCCCCGGGAACTGCGGTGCGCGCACGCGCGTGCAGAGGACCACCGACCGATCGCCCGTGGGCGCCGCGTAGTCGTCGCTCGTGCGGTACGGGTTGAGGATGACCTCGAGGTAGCCGTACTCGCTCGGCCCGGCGCCGGGGCTCGGGTGCGCGGTGCCCGGCGGCGTGGGCCCGAACGCGGTCGGGCTCGCCTCCGAGAGCGTCGGCCGCACCTGGCTCCACGTGCTCGAGGTCACCTCCTCGCTGAGCCCGTAGAGCGGCACCACCTCGAGCACCAGCGCGCAGATCACGCCCATCGTCCCGACCGCGACGAGCGCGGCCTCGAAGAGCTCGTCGTCGCGCCGCACGGAGCCACGCTTGAAGAGCTGCTTGGCCGCGGCGTCCGAGCTCGTCAGCGGGCGCGACGCCGGCTCGATCCACAGGCGCTCGCCCGCCGGGCTGACCACGAGGAGCGCGCGCACCGCGTCGGGCAGGGGCGCGCGATCGAAGTCGGCGCCGTGCGTCGAGGTGCTCACCACCCCCGCGATCGCCTGACCCGAGGACGACCCCGCGGTGCGTACCGTCAAGCCGACTTGCTTGAGCGCGGTGAAGAGCGGCCGCAGCTTCACGCCGGCCTCGACGAACGCGAAGTCCCCCGGGCTCGCGAGCGCCGCGGCGAGCGGGCCGCTCGTCGCGGTGGTGTCGACGATCTGCGAGAGCGTCGCGGTCGAGATCAGCACGTCCTTGGCCTCGACGACGCCGCTGAACGACCACGCGCTCCCGAGCGCGCGGACGTGCCGCCCGCGCAGGGTCGCGTCCCGCACCGCGTTGGCGACGAGCTCCGTGCGGCGATCGAGCTCCGCGATGCGCTCGGTGGCGCTCGACGCGCTCGCCGCCCCGGGCTCCACCACGCGCCGCGGCTCGAACCTCACGTTGCCTGCCCAGTTCGTGAAGACCGCCATCGCCCTACGGTACCAGCTTGCCTTCCGCGACCGCGCCGCGAAGCTTCTAGGTGCGGACGTGGACTGGCTCGCGCACGACGAGGTCGAGGTGGACGCGCTCCCCGCGTGGGCGCGCGACGCGCCGTTCGTCCGGCGCGCGCGCGGGGTCGAGGTGCGCTGCGGGCAGGACGGCCTCGCGCTCGTGCGCGGCGGCCGCGCGAGCGCGCTCCGCTGGGAGGACGTGCTCGTGCTCGTGCGTCCCGAGCGATCTCGTCTG
>JAYRVK010001039.1:0-3517 GCA_041918555.1 Sandaracinaceae bacterium | reverse complement strand
CGGGGGCGACGCCCGCGGGGCCGTGCGCGGCGTCGAGCACGAGCGCGACGCAGCTCCACGCGACCGGCTCGGGCGGTACGACCCAGTAGCGCTCCCCTGCGTGCGCGAGCGCGTCGTCCGGCAAGGTCACGGCGAGCCGCGCGCCGCCGTCGCCGACGAGGAAGAAGCGGCTCGGTCGTCCGAGGCGCCGTGCCGCGTCGCCGGTCGGCGACGGCGTGACCGCGAACGCGCGGATCGGGAAGCGCGCGCCCCACCGGAGCACCGCGAACTCCTGCGCGCCGGGCCCGCCGCGCCCCTCGGCCCAGAAGGTCTCGGCGCGCCCATCGACCAGCGAGATCGGCGCCCCGGTCGCGCTCGGGTCGTCCTCCGCGCGGCCGGACGTCGAGCTCGCGGCGACCGCCGCGAGCGCGCGCACGAGCGGCGCACCCGTGGGGCCCGGCGTCTCGCGCGTCGCGGTCAGCGAGACCCCTTCGCCTTCGGGAACGCGCGCGAGCACCACCGGACGGAGCTCGCCACGGCCGGGATCCCACGCGCGCGGAGAGAGCAACGTGTCTTGCTGTCCACAGATCGCGGCGCCCTCGCGCACCGTCCCGACCACCACATCTGCGGCGCCGTCACCCGTGCGATCGGCGAGCTCGATGCGGCTCGCCGTCCGCTCTCCGGGATCGCCGTGGAGATCCGTGCGCCCGCTCCACACGATCGCGGGGGCGCCGCGCCGCACCGCGACGATCGCCGCGAGCGTTCGTCCGCCGCCGCTGCCGCGCACGACCGCGACGGCGTCACCCCCGGCGAGCTCCACGCGCTCGATCGCCGCGTCGTCGATCCCGGTCACGGGGATCGCGGCCCGGTCCTCGCGGCCACCGGCGCGAGCGACGACCGTCAGGCCCTCCTCGCTCGCGGCGATCTCGACGTCGACGCGAAGCGCCGGCCGTCCGACCGCGACCGTGCTCACGAGGGGCAAGGGCAGGGCGAACGCCGTCGACGGCACGGCACAGAGCACGGTGAGCGCGGGCGCGAAGCGGAGCATGGCGGCGGAGTCTCCCACGGACCGTGCCCGCGGGACCCCCGGATTCTGGGGCGATTCGGGGACCACTCGCTTGGCCACCCAGCGGCCACTCCACTCGCCACCCGCGCGCCCGCCATCGACGCTGTAGACATCGCCGCGCCGGACGGCTAAAAGCGCCGTTCGTCCGTGTCCTGGCGCAGCGCGAGGCTGCGCGTACGCATCGGTAGTTGGACCATGGCCGAGGGCAAACTCACCCGTCGCAAGGCGAAGCGCGACATCGCGACCACCGGCAAGAAGCGGCCTCGGCGAGGCGATACCTTCGACGACCGTGGCACGTCGCGTGCAGAACGCGCGGGCGACGACGCGCCTCAGAGCGTCGATGAGGACGACATGAGCACGGAGATGGCGGCGGATCGGGGAGTGATGGATCGTCGAACCTCGGACGACTACGAGCTGGGTACCCGCATCGACGGCACGCCCGACCCCGACAGCTTCCAGCTGAAGGAAGCCGAGGAGGAGGCGCGCAAGGCGCTCAAGGAGTTCGAGCGCCAGGGCGGCGGCGACTCCACCCTCTCGAAGTACTTCCGCGAGATGGCGAACCACCGCGTGCTGACTCCCCAGGAGGAGATCGCCGCGGCCCAGGAGGTCGAGCGCCTCGAGATCGCGTACTGGGAGACGCTGCTCTCCTATCCGCCGGCGTTCGAGACGGTCGCGATGGTGGTCGAGCACTACGTGATCGAGGAGCCGCTCCCGCAGCTGATGACGCTCCGCAAGATGGCGAAGAGCGCCACGCGCGGGAAGCTCACGAAGAAGCCGCAGTCGCGCTGGGACGCGACGGTCACCGAGCTCGCCGCGAAGCTCCGCATCCTCGACTCCGATCGCATCTTCGTGAGCCAGAGCGACAAGGCGGTCCACCGCCTCGCGGGCGACTACGCGGTCGACCGAGACATGCTCGGCGACGAGGTCCGTATCACGCCCGCGTTCAAGAAGTACCTGTCGGACGTGCACCACGCGCGCGAGGCGCAGCAGCACGCGAAGAACCGCTTCGTCGCCGCGAATCTCCGCCTCGTCGTGAGCATCGCGCGCCGCTACAACCGCGGCCGGCTACCCCTCATCGACCTGATCCAGGAGGGCAACATCGGTCTCATGAAGGCGGTCGAGCGCTTCGATCACAACCGCGGGTATCGCTTCAGCACCTACGCGTCGTGGTGGATCCGCCACGCGATCAGCCGCGCGCTCGCGGACAAGGGCCGCGCCGTCCGGATCCCGGTGCACATGCTCGACACGTACAACCGCGTGGCGCGGGCGACCCAGGCGATCGCGACGCGCACCGGCAAGCAGCCGACCCCCGAGGAGCTCGAGAAGGAGACCGGGATCGCGGCGGACAAGCTCGAGAAGATCAAGGGGTACTGGGCCGAGACCCCCTTCTCGCTCGACCGCCCCGTCAACGACGAAGACGGGCGCAAGTTCATCGACTTCCTCGAGCAGGAGAACGTGCCCACGCCATACGAGCAGCTCGTCAGCAAGAACTGGGGCGAGGAGCTCCGGAGGTTGCTCGGAACGCTCACGCCGATGGAGGCGCGCATCCTCCGCTGGCGCTTCGGCCTCGACGACGAGGACGAGCTGACGCTCAAGGAGATCGGCGACAAGTACAACCTGTCCCGGGAGCGGATCCGCCAGCTCCAAGAGCAGGCGCTCGCGAAGATCCGGCGCCAGATCAAGGAGTGACCGCCTTTCATCGGCGAAACACCGCCTTGCATCGGCGAAACGCGCGGTCCCCGCGCCGGGCTGCGCCCGTGTTCAGCGATGCAGGTGCAGGGCGAGGGTCCGGGCGATGGCGTCTCCCAGCTGCCGGGCCGGCCCGACCCGCCCGCGGACGTCGTTCGCGAGGAAGCTGAACGCGTACGCGCGATCGGGCTCGGGGCCGAGCACGTAGCCCGACAGGGCGATCACCGAGGAGAGCGTCCCCGTCTTCACGCGGACCACGCGCGGCGCCGGCAGATCGCGGAGGCGGTTCGCCATCGTCCCGTCCACTCCGGCGATCGCGAGCGAGGCGACGAAGTCGTCGCGGATCGCGGGATCGCGCCAGGCCGCGACCAACAGATCGGCGAGGCGCTGGGCCGCAATCCGATTTCCGGTGAACAAGCCAGAGCCGTTGACGATCTCGATCTCGCTCGTGTCGATCCCCGCGTCGTCGAGCGCCCCTCGAACGGCCTCCACCGCGTCTTCGTTCCGCCCCGGCGCGTGGCGCTCGGCGCCCATCACGCGGAAGAGCATCTCGGCGACGAAGTTGTCGCTGTGCTTGCCGAGCGCGTGGATCAGCGTGCCGACCGGCGGGCTCTCGTGCGTCGCGAGCACCGCCGCACCCGGTGGGCTCGCCCCGACCGAGACGCCCTCGCCGACCTCGATCCCCTGCGAGCGCAGCGCCTCTGCGAACACGTGCCCCGCCCAGGGGAGGGGGTGCTCGATGCGCCGCCGGTACGAGACCCCGCGCACCGTCGCGGGGACGCT
>JAYRVK010001038.1:0-3942 GCA_041918555.1 Sandaracinaceae bacterium | reverse complement strand
GCGACTACCTGATCCGCGGCCGGATCCGCTCCGAGGACCAGCACCCCGTCTCGCGCGCCATCCGGCGCGTCTACGCCCCGTTCGTGCACGTCGCCCTCGCGAGCCCGAAGACCACCGTGCTCATCGGGGTCTTCGCGGTCCTCTCGGCGCTGCCCCTCTATCCCCGGCTCGGCTCGGAGTTCATGCCGCCGCTCGACGAGGGCGACATCCTCTACATGCCGACGACCCTGCCCGGGATCTCGATCGAGGAGGCGCGCCGACAGCTCCAGATCCAGGACGCGCTCCTCGCCGAGATCCCCGAGGTCGAGGCGGTGCTCGGCAAGGTCGGTCGCGCCGAGACGCCGACCGATCCGGCGCCGCTCTCGATGGCCGAGACCGTGGTGACGCTGCGGCCGCGCGCGGAGTGGCGCACGCGCTACGAGCGGCGCTGGTGGCATGGCTGGGCGCCGTCGTGGCTCCGGCCCGCGCTGACGCCGATCTGGCCCGAATTCCGCCCGATCACGCGCGCCGAGCTCGTCGACGAGATGAACCGGCGCGTGCGCCTCGCGGGCTGGACGAACGCGTTCACGCAGCCGATCCGCAACCGCATCGACATGCTGGCGACCGGCATCCGCACGCCCGTCGGCGTCAAGATCTACGGGCACGACCTCGCACAGATCGAGGCCGCCGGCGCGGCGGTGGAGCGCGCGCTGCGCGGCGTCTCGGGCACCCGGAGCGCGTTCTTCGAGCGCCAAGAGGGCGGGGCCTACCTCGACGTCGTCCCGAACCGCGACGCGCTCGCGCGCTTCGGGCTCCGCGTCGAGGACGTCAACGAGGTCGTCGAGGGCGCGATCGGCGCCCGGCTGGTCACCACCACGGTCGAAGGCCGCGCGCGGTTCGGCGTGACGATGCGCTACGCCGAGGACTTCCGCGCGACGCCCGAGGCCATCGCGGCCGCGCTCGTCCCGCTCCCCGACGGCGACACGGTGCGGCTCGATCGCGTCGCCGAGATCCGCATCGAGTCGGGGCCCGCGATGATCCGCGACGAGAGCGGCCTCCTCGTCGGCTACGTGTACGTCGACATCCACGACGACGCCGACCTCGGCGGCTACGTCGAGCGCGCGCAACGCGTCGTGGACGCCGCGATCGCGCGGGGCGACGTGGTCCTGCCCGAGGGAGGTCGGCTCCGCTGGACGGGTCAGTACGAGCAGCTCCTCGAGATGGAGGGCCGGATGAAGCTCCTCGTCCCGCTCTCGCTCCTCGCGATCGTGGTGCTGCTCTGGCTCCAGTTCCGGAACTTCACCGAGGTGCTGATCGTGCTCGCGTCGGTGCCGTTCGCGCTGGTCGGGAGCGTGTGGGCGCTCTACCTGCTCGACTTCCACCTCTCCACCGCGGTGTGGGTCGGCGTGATCGCGCTCGTCGGGCTCGCCGCGCAGACCGGCGTCGTGATGATCGTCTACATCGATCAGGCGTACGAGCGCCGGCTGCGCGAGGGCCGGATCCGCTCGCTCGCCGACATCGTCGACGCGCACGCGGAGGGGACGATCCAGCGCGTGCGGCCCAAGCTCATGACCGTCGGCACGATGCTCGTCGGCCTCGTGCCGCTCTTGTGGTCGGACGGCTCGGGCGCCGACGTGATGCGCCGCATCGCCGCGCCGATGGTGGGCGGCCTCGTCACGAGCGCGTTCCTCACGCTCGAGATCATCCCCGTGATCTACACGTACTGGCGCTTCGAGGAGCTCGTGCGACGGCGGCTCGCCGAGGTCGCGCCCGCCGCGGTGCGCGAGCTCGCGGCGATGACGCGCGTGGTGCAAGCCGGCGCCGCCCTCCTCGTCGGCTCGCTCGCGCTGCGGCTCTATGTCGATCCGCACCCCGGCCTGCTCGCGGCGCACGTGACCGGCGCGATCACGCTGGCCCTCGGCGCACTGACCTACGCGTGGGCCCGTCGCACGGCCCTGAAGCTCGTCCCCGATCACGAGGCCCTGTCCTCCGCCGAGCCGAGTCCCCATCCCCCCCCCCACGACGATCGAGGTGTCCCCGATGTCCCTGCGTCTCCGTAGCGTCCTTCCAATGTCCGTCCTCGCGCTCGCGCTCGCGTGCACGACCCCGTCGGCGCCCGCAGCGCCGCCCGGCGCGCGCACCGTCCGAATCGACGTCGGCACCGCGTACACGCCCTCCGAGATCGCGGCCGCGCCGGGCGAGGCGCTCCACCTCGTCTTCACGCGCACGACCGACGAGGGCTGCGGCCAGCAGCTCGTGTTCCCGGATCTCCGCATACAGCGCGACCTCCCGCTCGACGAGCCCGTCGCGGTGGACGTGACGGCGCCCGCGACGGGGCGGCTCGCGTTCACGTGCGGGATGGCGATGTACGAGGGCGCGGTGGTGGTTCGCTGAAGCGAACCGCCGCTAGTCCCCCACCGCGATCCCGTACGCGTGCTCGTTCGCGAGCGGCGGCAAGGCGGCGCGCCGGATCTGCAGCGTGCGCACCGCCCAGACGTCGTGGAACACGCGGTACTTGAGCGCGGTCTGGTCGAGGTAGTCGACGCCCGCCGAGCCGCCGGTCCCGATGCGGCGGCCGATGATCCGCTCGACCATGCGCGCGTGGCGCTGACGGAAGATCACGAAGGCCTGCTCGAGCGCGACGATCGCGTCGACGACCTCGCGCGGCCACGCGAGGAGCGGGAGCTCGCGGTAGCCCTCGATCAGCACGAGCGCGGCGCGGATCCGCCGGACCCGCCCGCGCTGCGCCGCGTCGGCGTCCTCCGCGCGCAGGAACGACGCGGTCGAGTCGGCCGCCGCGCGGTACCGCGCGTCGAGCCGCTCGGCGTCGGCCGGCGTCAGCGCGTCGTGCTGCGCGAGCTCGCGACCGCGCTCGTTCTCCGCGCGGTACGCGGCGAGGTACGCGTCGACGAAGCGCGTGACGATCGCGTCGTCGTCGCCGCGGCCTGGCGTCGAGCCGTCGATCGGGGTCCGGTACAGCCACTCGCGCACCGCCTCGGCGAGCGTCGGGCGATCCTCGAGCCGCGCAGCCACCCGCTGCGACGCGCGCGACTCGGTGCCGTCGGGGTTCAGGAGCGCGCGCCGGTAGCTGCCCTCGTGCCCGAGCGGGATGCGCGCGGCGTCGTCGAGCCCGAGCACGATCTCGATCTCGCGGAGCTGCGCGGACTGGAAGCCGCTCGCGGGGCTGAGCTTGTCGCGGAACGCGAGGTAGTCCCGCGTCGTCATCGTCTCCATCAGCTCGAAGTGCGCGGAGGCGTGCGCGAAGATCTTCGCGATCCGGCGCAGGCCCCGCACGGCCGCGCTGAGCGACTGCTCGGGCACGCGGGGCTGCGCGAACACGTCGCGCACCGAGGCGAGCTCCCGGATCGCGAGCTTGAACCACAGCTCGTCGATCTGGTGGATCGTGATGAACATCACCTCGTCGTTCGCGAGCCCGCGCTCATCCGGCTCGATCCCCGCTTGCAAGCCGAGCAGGTCCTCGACGCGGATGTAGTCCCAGTAGGTCGTCGGCTTCCTGGCCATGCGGGGCGCACTCTGCGGCGCGCGCCCGCGCGGTGTCGAGATCGCGCTGTGAGTTCTTCCCTCGGGCGCGGGGGGGCGCCTATCCTCGGCCCTCGATGGGGACGTGGACCCTGCCGGTCCGGCGCGCGCTCGATCGCATGGTCGACGACGAGCTGCGCGAGCGGTATGCGCGAATCGGTGTCGCGCTCAACGCCTACGGCTACGATCGCTGGGGCGCCTCGCGCGACGACCAGCTCCGCACCCTCGCGCTCCTGCGCTGGTTCCACCGCGTCTACTTCCGCGTCGAGGCGCACGGCCTCGAGCACGTGCCCGACGCGGGCCGCGCGCTCCTGATCGGCAACCACAGCGGCCAGCTCGCCTACGACGGCATGCTCGTCTCGAGCGCGCTCTTCCTCGACAAGGAGCCGCCGCGGATGACGCGCGCCATGATCGAGCGCTTCT
>JAYRVK010001037.1:0-8385 GCA_041918555.1 Sandaracinaceae bacterium | reverse complement strand
GGCGCGCCCGGGCGGCGCGGCCGCGCGCCCCCCCCCGCCGCCCCCCGGGCCCTGGCCGCAGCCGGCGGGCTTCGGGCCGGCCGCGACCCCGCCGCCCGGCTACTCGCAGCCCGGCTATCCGTCGCAGCCCGGCTACGCGTCCCAGCCGGGCATGGCCCAGACCCCGCCCCCCTCGGCGGCGTACGGATCGCAGCCGGGCGGGTACGGATCGCAGCCCGGCTATCCCTCGCAGCCCGGCACCTACGGCTCGCAGCCCGGGTACGGGACCTCGGCGATGGGGCAGATGAGCCACCCGGGGTACCCGGCGAGCTACCCGACGGGCGGTCAGGCCCAGACCGAGTCGGGCGGAGGCGGGCTCGGCAAGGTGCTCGCGGTCGGCGTGATCGGCCTCTTCATCCTGGCCGGCGCGTCCGTGGGGCTCGGCTGGTACGTGCTGTCGGACGACGAGGACGACCCCGAGATCGCCGATCGCAGCACGACGGGTACGACGACCAACGGGACCAGCGGGACCAGCGGGACGACCGGCCCGACGGATCCGCAGCCGATGGTACCGACGACGCCGATGCAGCCGATCCAGCCCGTGCAACCGATCCAGCCCGTGCAGCCGGTCCAGCCGGTCCAGCCGGTCCAGCCGGTCCCTCCGGTGACGCCGACCCCCGAGCCAACCACCGCGCCGGAGCCCGAGCCGGAGCCCGACCGGCGCGGGCCCTCGCCCGCCGACGAGGCGCGCGCGCGCGGGCTCGTCGCCAACGGTCTGGGCGCCGCGCGGCGCAACGACTTCGCGGGGGCCGTCGCGTCGCTCCAGCAGGCGCAGCGCGCGGTCGGCCGGCGCAGCCCGATCACCCGCGAGCTCCAGAACGAGCTCACGCAGCGCGGCGGCAACCAGGTCGGGATCCTGCTCCAGCAGGGTCGGTGCCCCGCGGCGCAGCAGCTCTTCCGTCAGCTGAACAGCGTCGGGGCGGGGGGCGGCGCCCGCCGGCAATTCGGCGACTGGTGCCCGGCTCGCTGACCGAACGCACACGCCCCCACTGGAACCGGGCCCCGAGCGGGACGGCTTGCGCGCCGGGAGAACGCCTGGAAGAATCCGGACTTCCTTGCGCTTGATGGAGCGAAGCCGGCCGCGGCCGGCGGCGAGTCGCGTGATGACTGGGTTCGCAGAGAAGTTGACCGCGCGCGCGCGGCGGAATATGCCCGGGCCACAGCGCTCATGGCAGTCCTCTTCAGCGGCGGGTGGTCGAGTCAGTCTCTGTTTCGGGGGGCCGCGTGGCGTCGCCGTTGGGAGAACCCGATGGAGCGCATGAACTGGTCCGAGATCTGCCAGAACGAGGCGTACACCGGGCGTTGGGTCGCCCTGGACGCCTGCCGCTACGACTCCGGCTCCGGCCGGGCGACGGAAGGCGCCGTGGTCGACGTCGACGACGACCTCGTCGAGCTGATGAACCGCATCCGCGAGTCCGATCGCCACGGCTGCGAGATCCTCTTCTGCGCCGCCGACGGCGGGCAGGAGCCTCCGTCCGAAGAAGCGGACCTCGACGACGAAGACCCCTTCCGCAACACCAGCCACTAGGCCGGCAGCGAGCGGAGGAACCGGGTCACGATGGCGGACAGCGCGTCGGGCGCCTCGACCTGGGGATAGTGCCCCGCGCCGGGGAGGTGCTCGAGCCGCGCCCCCGCGATCCGGCCCGCGACCTCGCGCTCGAGGAGGTCGCGCGGGAGGAACGGGTCGTCGGTCGCCACCACGAGCGTCGGGACGTGGAGCTCGTCGAGCCGCTCCTCGAGCCCGCCCTGCGTCCATGCGTCGAGGGACTCCCGGAGGCAGGGGGCGCCGAGACGCCGAGCGCGAGCTCGACGAGTCGCGCGCGGGCCGCCGCGGGGAGCGCCGGCGACGCGAGGTCCAGGAGCGCGCCGAGCTTGTCGCGGTCGCCGGCCGCGCTCTCGCAGAGCGCCCGCGCCCCGGGGGGGAGACGGAGCCCGCCGAGCGGGACCGAGCTCACGAGGACCAGGCCCGCGACCGCGTCGGGGAGCGCCGCGGCGACCAGCTGCGCGATCTGCCCCCCCATGCTGTGGCCGAGCACGACGGGTCGCGCCCGCCCTGCGGCCTCGATCACGGCGAGGACGTCCGCCGCGTAGCGCAGGAGCGCGTAGCCGGACGCGGGGCGGCTCGAGGCCCCCGACCCCACGAGATCCGGCACGATCGCCGTCACTCCGGCCCCGGCGCGCTCGAGCGCAGCGACGAGCTCGTCGAAGACGGCCCCGGAGGTCATCCACCCGTGCACCAGCACGAGGGCGCGCGGTCCGTCGCCGAGCACGCGATAGCTCACCGTCGCCCCGTCGGGCGATGCGATCGTCGCGGTGTCCCCCATTCCGCGCGGCGACGCTAGCATGCGCAGCTCAGTCGAGGCGAGCGCGCAGCGTCGTGGCGAGGGCCGAGAGAGTGAACGGCTTCTGCAGGAAGCTCGCCCGGCCCGCGTCGATCTCCCCGCGCAGCGCGTCGTCGTCGAGGTTGGCGGACACGAACACGATGGGGAGGGCCCGGCCCCTCGCGCGCAGGCGGTCGGCGAGCTCGAGGCCGCCCATCCGTGGCATCGCGAGGTCGGTGACCACCAGGGCTGGTTCGAGCCCGGCGTCGAGCCGCTCGAGCGCCTCGCAACCATCGGAGGCCACGTGGACCTCGTACCCGAGCGTGCCGAGCATCCGCGACGCGACGCGCTGCACCTGCGGGTCGTCCTCGACCAGCAGGACGAGCTCGCTCCCGCGCGGGTGGTCCGTGGTCGGGGCGGCTCCGCGCGGAGTCGGCGCGCCCTCGGCGAGGGGCAGCCACACGCGGAACGTCGCGCCCTCCCCGAGCGCGCTCTCCACGCGGATCCGCCCACCGCTCTGCTCCACGATCCCGTGCACCGTCGAGAGGCCGAGCCCCGTCCCCTGCCCGCTCCGCTTCGTCGTGAAGAACGGATCGAAGATGTGGGGCAAGACGTCCACGTCGATACCGCGGCCCTGGTCGCAGATCTCGATGCGAGCCCACCCGCCGGCGTCGTCGTCGTTCGGGCCCTCGTCGAGGACCGTCCTCACCACGACGCGCCCGCCGTCGGGCATCGCGTCCCGCGCGTTGACGAGGAGGTTGACGAGCATCTGATCGAACTGGCTCGGATCCACCCGGACCGCGAGCGGCTCGGGGGCCAGCTCGAGGACCATCTCGATCTTCTCGCCGATCAGGCGCGAGAGCATTCCCGAGGTCGCGCGCACCAGCTCGCCGATGTCGGCGATCTCCGGGTGGAGCACCTGGCGCCGGCTGAACGCGAGGAGCTGCGCGGTCAGGCTGGCCGCGTGCTCCGCGCACTCGCGGATCTGGGTGAGCCCCTCGCCGGCGCGCGCCGAGCCGGCCGGGGCGCGCTCGAGCACCTCGCACAGGCCGAGGATCACGGTCAGGAGGTTGTTGAAGTCGTGCGCGATCCCCCCCGCGAGACGGCCGACCGCCTCGAGCCGCTCCCCCTGGCGGATCTGCGCCTCGAGGCGCCGGCGCTCCGTGAGGTCCTCGAGGATGGCCATCGCCGCGAAGACGCGACCATCGGCGTCGCGCATCGGCGCGGTGTGGATGCGGAGGTGTACGGTGGAACCATCCTTGCGCTGCCGCGGGGCCTCGACGCCGGTGAAGCCCTCGCCACGCATCACCCGGTCGAAGAGCTCGCGGAACGAGCTCGCCTCGCCCTCCGGGACGATCGGGTACGGGCCGCCTAGCACCTCGTCCGCGGTCCAGCCGAAGGTCCGGGCCGCGCTCGCGTTCCACACGGTGACCCGCCGCTCGGGATCGAGGACGAGGATGCTCACCGGCGCCGCGTCGAGGAGCGACGAGAGGGTCCCACGCGCCATGTGCAGCTCGCGCGCCAGCGTCGACTCGCGCGAGGCGCGACGCGCGCGGACCACCGCCGCGACCTCTCCGAGCGTCGTGGGCTCGACGTCGACGTGCAGCCCGGCCCAAGAGAACCACTCCGCGCGCGAAGCCGAGAGCCCGGCGAGCCAACGGACCCGATCCGCGAGGCGCGTCCCGAGCGGCACCTCGGCCTCGAGCACCCGCTCGAAGGCGACGTCGCGATGGAGGACGGTCCCGTCGTGCGCGAGGAGACAGACTCCGAGCTGGTCCCGAGCGTCCGACACGTCAGCCGCGCAGCTCGGCGAAGGGCCCGCGGATCGCGAGCGTGAGGCCCTCGTCCTGGAGGTTCACGAAGAGCGTGTCCCCCGCCGGGCTGAAGCAGACACCTGCGATCTCGCCCGCGCTCGCGGCGTTGCGGCCGAGCGGCAGCACGCTCCCGTCGGCGCGCACGTAGCGCAGGAGATCGTGCCCGTTCCCATCCTCGACGAGGTAGAGCGTACCGTCGGGCGCCGCCGTGATGTTGTCGGGCATGTCCATCCGGCCCCGGTCCTCGGACGCGGTGAGCACCTCGAGCGTGCCTCCGTCCGCGCCGTCGTCGAGGCGCAGGATCTGCCCCGCCTCGATGGGCCCGCCCGTCGTCGCGACGATGTAGACCGATCCGTCCGAGTGACAGATGCCTTCGCCCCGCTTCACGGTGGCCGCGCCGGCGCGGCGCGCGGTGTACCGCAAGTCGTCTTGCGATGGTGTGGGGCGCGGGAGATCGATCCAGCCGATCTCTCGGCGCGCCCCGGTGCGGAGCGGCGCGGTGTCCTCGCCGGGCCGTCCGTCGACCGCCATCGCCTGCAAGCGCCCCTCGAAGGGGCGCGAGGGATCGTGCGGGACGAAGCGGTAGAGGCACCCGTCGCCCTGGTCCTCGGTGAGGTAGCAGACGTGGCGGCCGGGCACGAGCGCCGCGGCCTCGTGCTCGAAGCGCCCGTAGCCGTCGATGCGCTCGGGGGGCGCGGCCTCGGTAGCGGCGGGATCGCAGAGGAACACGAAGCCGTGGCGCGGGTCGCGCGCGTCCTCCTCGCCGCTCAGCCAGCCCCACGGCGAGGGGCCGCCGCTGCAGTTCATCGAGGTGCCGCACAGCACGAGGTTCCGCGAGCGCACCTCGAGCGTTGCGGCGTCGAGCACGACGCGCGTGACGGCCCCGCCGCCGTCGGGGGCGTACGCGACCGACGGCCACCGCCGCCCGATCGCGCGCGCGCGCAGGCCGGCGGGGATCTCGTGGTTGCGCAGGAGGATCAAGGAGCCCTCGGGCCCCGCGAAGCACGCCATCCCGTCCGGCCGCGGCGGGACGGCGAAGCCGTCGCTCATCGCGCGTCCGGCGCGATCGACGACGCGGTACTCGAAGCCCTCGAGGAGATCGAAGACGCGCCGCGGATCCGGCCGGAGCGGGCCGCGCGGCCCGGTGGGCACGCGCGGCTCGTCGCCCTCCGCGAGCCACACCCCGACCGGGACGGTGAGCGCCACCACGGAGGCGCCGAGCCACGCGCGCCGCGAGGTCTTCATGGGATCCCGAGGAGCTTGTGGGTCTGGAGGCTCAGCCGCCAGCGCGGGTGTGCGAGGCAGAACGCGACCGCGGCCTCCGTGTTGCGGGCGAGCGCGGCGCCGTCCATCGGCGCGATCCACCAGGCGCCGAAGTCGAGGTGCTCGTAGCGCGCGGGCTCGGCGCCCGGCTGCGGGTACACGACCTTCAGCTCGTGGCCGCGCGTGACGACGAGCTCCGCCCCGGCCTTGGGCGAGACGCACACCCAGTCCACGCCCGACGGCACGGGGAGCGTCCCGTTGGTCTCGATCGCGACCTCGAAGCCCCGCGCGTGGAGCGCGTCGAGGAGCGGCGGGTCGAGCTGGAGGAGCGGCTCGCCGCCGGTGCACACCACGTAGGGCGTCCCCCCCCCCGGCCACGCCGCGAGGACCGCGCCCGCGAGCGAGTCCGCGCTCGCGTAGCGCCCGCCGCCGGGGCCGTCCGTGCCGACGAAGTCCGTGTCGCAGAACCGGCAGATGGCGCCGGCGCGATCGACCTCGCGTCCCGTCCACAGGTTGCACCCCGCGAAGCGCAGGAACACCGCGGCCCGGCCGGTGCGCGCACCCTCGCCCTGGAGCGTGTAGAAGAGCTCTTTGACCGAGTAGCCCAACCCGTCGAGCGTGACACACGCAACGCGCGGCGCGAACGCCGATGCCCGTGTCATGCTGCCCGCGCAGCCGATGATCCGCCTCTCCTTCGTCGCCGGCACGCTCGAGGTCCACGGCCTCGAGGAGGGGACCCCGCACGTCCCGACCGGGCGCTGGGATCCGCGGACCCGCTGCGTGCGCGCGCCCGCGATGGACTACGCGGGCACGGTGCTCGCGCTGCGCAAGGCCGGCCTGCCGTACACCGACGAGGCCCGCGCCTACGCCGAGCTCGCGACGGGCGTCCTCGCGCACCGCGAGCCGCGGCCCTACCAGCAGGAGGCGATCGACGCGTGGAAGAGCCGGCGCGGGCGCGGCGTCGTGGTGCTGCCGACCGGCTCGGGCAAGACGCACGTCGCGGTCATGGGGATCGATCTTCGGCGCCGCGCCACGCTGGTGATCGCGCCGACCCTCGACCTCGTGCGGCAGTGGTATGACCTCCTCCGCGCGACGTTCCGCGCGCCGGTCGGCGTGGTCGGCGGCGGCGAGCACGACGTCCAGCCGCTGACCGTCACGACCTACGACTCCGCGTACCTCCACATGGAGCACCTCGGGAACCGCTTCGGGATGGTGGTCTTCGACGAGTGCCATCACCTCCCCGGCTCGACCTACGCGCTCGGCGCGCAGCTCTGCCTCGCGCCGTTCCGGCTCGGGCTGACCGCGACGCCCGAGCGCGCGGACGGCCGCGAGGACCAGCTCGCCGAGCTCATCGGGCCGACGGTGTACCGGCGTGACATCGTCGATCTCAGCGGCGACTTCCTCGCCGACTACGAGACCGAGCGCGTCATCGTGGAGCTCTCGCCCGAAGAGCGCGCGGAGCACGACGCGGAGCGCGCGATCTACCGCGGGTTCGTGCAGAGCCGCGGCATCCGCATGAGCGCGCCCGACGGCTGGTCGCAGTTCATCATCCAGAGCTCGCGCGACGAGGCGGGCCGGCGCGCGATGAGGGCCTACCGCCGGCAGCGCGAGCTCGCGTTCTGCGCGCCCGCCAAGCTCGAGTGGGTGGAGCTCTTGCTCCATCGCCACCGCCGCGACCGCTCGATCCTCTTCACCCAGGACAACGCGACTTGCTATGCCGTGTCGAGGCGGTTCCTCGTCCCCGCGATCACGCACCAGACCAAGGTGAAAGAGCGCGCCGACGTCCTGGCGGGGCTCGCGGAGGGTCGCTACGGCGCGGTGGTGACGAGCAAGGTGCTCAACGAGGGCGTCGACGTGCCCGACGCGAACGTGGCCATCGTGATCAGCGGCAGCGGCTCGGTGCGCGAGCACGTGCAGCGGCTCGGGCGCGTGCTGCGCAAGAAGGGCGACAAGCGCGCGATCCTCTACGAGCTCGTGACGCGGGAGACGAGCGAGACCTTCACGAGCCAGCGGCGGAGGGAGCACGTTGCTTACCGCTGAGCTCGTCCACGCCCGGCGCAAGAAAGGCACGTTGACGCTCAGCCGCCTCGGGCCCGAGCGCGAGGAGCGCGCCCTGCGGATCGCGACCGCCTACTACGAGCTCGCCCGCGCGCACGTCGACGCGACCCGCGACGAGCTCGAGGAGGCCTGGCGCGCCGTGCCCGTCGGCGCGCAGGACCAGAAGCTCGCCGACGGCCTCGGCAAGCTCGTGGGCGACGGGCTCGAGTTCGCGGTCGCGGTCGACGCCGATCCCGTGGAGCTCCGCCGCGAGGTGTTCGAGCGCGCGGCCGCGCGGCGCGGCGCCCTCGCCGAGGAGGAGCGCTTCGACGCGGAGGCGCTCCTCGGCGAGATCGCCGCCGAGCGCGGCCTCGACGCGGACGCGCTCGCGCGCGGGCTCTACGGCGATCTCAAGGGCGCGCACGTGCTCCGCGCCGTCGCGTGCCCGCCGCCCGCGGCGATCGTGGCGAGCTACGACCTCGAGCAGGCGCGCGCGGTCCTCTTGCGAGCGACCCGCGTACGGGCGCGCATCGAGAAGGCGCGCCCCGACGCGATCCGCGCGCTCTTCCGCAAGCTCAAGTTCCACCGGCTGCTCTACACCATCGAGCGCGCCGCCGACGGGGCGTGGCTCGTCACGCTCGACGGGCCGTTCAGCCTCTTCGACTCGGTGACGAAGTACGGGCTCGCCCTCGCCCTCGCGCTCCCCGCGATCACGGCCGCGGGGCAGTGGTCGATCGAGGCGGACGTGCGCTGGGGCAAGCGGCGCGACCCGCTCACGTTCGTGCTCGACGGCCCGCGCGAGCGGGCGCGCGACGACGTCCCGAGCCGCCTGCGCGACGAGGTCCAGGAGCTCGTCGACGCCTGGCCGCGCGAGAGCGCGTGGGCGCTGGGCGAGGCCGACGACCTCGTGG
>JAYRVK010001036.1:0-9446 GCA_041918555.1 Sandaracinaceae bacterium | reverse complement strand
GCGGGTGTGTGGGGCCCCTCCGACGCCCGGCTGGGGGGGGTTTTGGGGGGGGGCTTCGCGCGCCCGGGGGGCGTTATTCGCCCGCGCCGCGCCCCTTCGGGTCGCGGCGCGCCGGCTCGAGCCCTTCGGTCTCGAGCCGGGTTCGCGACGCCCCGTCAGAGCGCGAGCGGGATCCGCAGCGCAACACTCGTTGCTTTGTCGATCCCACGCACCGCATACTGCCGTGAGCCGCAGCGGCCTGCGACCGGGCGCGCGGCGGGAAGAAGCGAGCCGCACGGCCCGGGGCCTCAGGACCGAGTGGCCGCGATGAGCTGGCGGCGCCTCGGGCGGGCCGAGCCGCTCGGCGTCGGCTCGCCCGACGTAGCCCCAGGCCGCGCCAGCTTCAGCCGGCTCCGCAGCTCGGGCAAGGAACCTTGCGCGCTGGTCCGTCTATCGCCGTCGGTGCCGGCGCCGCGCGGCGCCGAGCGCCAGGACGAAGAGCCAGGCGCCCGCGGGGCGCGCGCCGGGCGCCGCGCGGCAGCCGCTCTCGACGCGGCCGGAGTCGTTCAGGCCGCCGAGCGGCGGGATGATCCGCGCGTACACCGAGGCGCGGTCCTCGGTCGGCCCCTCGTTGCCCGCGGGCGTGAACACCGCGCCGGCGTTGAGCCACACCGCGCCCGCGGTGGTCGGCGGTGCCGTCCACAGCACGCGGAGCTGGATCGCGCCGCAGTCGTCGACGCCCGCGACCTGGCGGCGCGGTGGGCCCGGCAGGTCCACGAGGCGCGCAGCGACGAGATCGTCGGGGCGCGTCGTGCACTGGTCCGCGATCCCCTGCGCGCTCGGCGGCACGAGCGCGATCGTCCCGCCGCCCGCGCCCGCGAGGTCGACGAGCTCGAGCGAGCCCGCGAACGCGCCGGTCGGCGCGCCGCCCACGCGCGAGAGGGGGAGCGCGAGGGTGATCTCGTACTCCTGGCCCGCGCGGTAGCCGTCGACGAACGGATCCGGGTTGATCGTGACGGCCATCGGCTCGTCGGCGTCGGGCCCGCCGAAGTGGCACACCGCGCACGTGTAGCCGTCGCTGAGCGAGCCCGTGAAGTAGCGGCCGCCGCCCCCGCCGGGCGGCTCGGCCTCCGCGGGCGGCACCGGAGGATCGGGGAAGATGGGCTGCCCGTACGAGTCGAAGTGGTCGAACGCGTGCGCCGGCGCGGGCCACGCGAACGCCACGAGGAGCGCGAGCCGCGCGCGCCCGATCACGGCGCCTCCGAGAAGCCGGTGCGGGCCCACTCGAGGATCGTCTGGTAGCCGGGCGCGTCCGTAGTTCGATAGACGTCTTGACCGTGTTGATCGATCCCGAGGTGCGGCCCGCCCCCGCGATCCACCTCGAGCGGCTTGCGCACGAGCAACGTGTCTTCCGGTCTACTGGCGGACGCGAGCATCGAGCGCGCGCGCTCGTAGCTCGCGCGCACCTCGGTCTCGCTCCGCGGAGCGTCGACGTCGAGGCCGAGCTCTTCCATGCGCGTGCGGCCCGGGCCGAACACGCGGAAGAAGCGATCGGGGCTGCCGTGGCAGTCGGGGAAGCCGCAGTCGCGGAGCAGCACCGGGTACACCTCGCTCGCGAACTGGTCGTAGCTCGGGGTCGGCGGGCGCGCCGGGGGTGCCTCGAAGGCGCATCCCGAGCATGCGAGAGCGAGGACGGTCAGCGAGCGCATGAGGCCAGATGACCCCATGCACCGGGTGCGCCGTCTTGTCCTGGTCGACCGAAACATGGGCTTTCGCGGCAGAAACGCGGAGTGGAGAGCGCTCCGCGCTCCCGCCCCCGGTGCTCCAAGTCCCCGGATCGGGCCGGGACCAGGACATTCTACACCTTGATCGCGAGTGGCATGTGGGTTGATATTGATCAAGCATCGATGCGATCCAGCTTCCCAGTCATGGTGCTCGCGTTGTTCGCGTCTTCGATGGCCGCGGCGTGTCAGGCCGCGATCATCCGGGCGCCCGGCGTGCTCGACGACGACGAGCCGCCGATGATCGAGGATCCGGTCGCGTACTTCGCCGAGAACGTCGAGCCGATCCTCGAGGCACGGTGCTCGGGCTGCCACACGGACAGCACGGCCTCGGCGGGGACCGTGTTCCTCGATCCTGGGGGCGACTACTACGCGTCGCTGTGGGCATACCGCGACGGCGCGCTCATCCTGCCGGGCGACGGCGCGGGCAGCACCCTCGTCCGCAAGGTCACCATCGACGCGCACCGCGGCGGGACCGTGAGCGAGAACGACGCCGCGACGTTCCGCGCCTGGATCGACGCGGAGGGCACCGGCACGCCGCCGCCGCCGCCGCCGCCGGTGGACGATCCGGTGGTGACGGGGTTCTATCCCGTCGAAGAGGGAGAGAACCGCATCCCGCTCGCCGAGGTCGGCCTGCCGGGCTCCGAGCTCGTCTTCACCGGCATGCGGATCAACGGCGGGGTGAACCTCTTGATGACGAGCCTCGAGCTGTCCGCCGGGGCGGGCGGGCTCTCCGTGGCGCACCCGCGCTTCCTCATCCACGACGACACGGCGGGCTCCGAGGAGGAGGATCGCGACGTGTTCAGCACCGTCACCCTCCGCGTCGAGGCGGGGATGCGCGGGACGCTCGCCGGGACCCACGTCATCGCGCCGTTCCCCACCAACGGCTCGCTCGCCGTGCAGTTCGAGTCGGCCGAGATCCCCGACACGATGTGATCGCGGCCGTGCACCCGGTGCACGCGACCTCGGGGTATGCTCCCCACGAGGGCACCGTGTGCGGGGCGGCCGCGCGCTTGCCAGGGGGACGGGGATGACCGAGTGGCACCAGCGGGACGCGCGCGAAGAACGCGTCAAGACGTTGATCGAGCGGTGCGGCTACGCCGCAGCCGCGCTCACCATCATCCCCATCCCCGGCAGCGAGGTGATCGGCGTCATGCCGCTCCACGTCGGGATGGTCATCGGCATCGGCGAGGAGTACGGGAAGACGCTCACGCGCGACTCCGCGATCGAGCTCATCTCCCGGATCGGCGCGACCGTCGGGCTCTCGCTCGTCGGCTCGCGGCTCGCCATGACGGCGGGGAAGATCATCCTGCCGGGGCTCGGCGGGCTCGTCGCCGCGCCGTTCATGTTCGCGTCGACGCTCGCCATCGGGACCGTCGCGCGGCTCTACTTCGCCAGCGACGGGGACCTCTCGGCGCGCGAGATGAAGCGCGCCTACGACGAGGAGCTGAAGCGCGCGAAGGAGGCGTTCGATCCGTCGCGCGCGCGCTCGGCGGACGCGCGGCGCGAGGCGGAGGCCGCGGTGGAGACCGACGGCGCGACCGCCGCGCCCGGGCCCGCCGCGCCGAGCGTGGACGAGCTCGCGGAGCGTCTCGCGAAGCTCGACGAGCTCCGGGAGAAGGGGCTCGTCGACGACGCCGAGTACGAGCGCACCAAGTCGAGGATCCTCGACAGCCTGTGAGGGGATGGTGATGAGACGCCGGCTGCCGCTGCTCTCGATCGCGCTCCTGGCCGCCTGCGGTGGGGGCGACGGCGGCGACGGCGGCGGCGGCTCGATGGACGGCAGCGCGGGCGACGCGGGCGTCGGCCGCGACGCCGCGGGGCCCGGCTTCGACGCGGACCTCCAGCCCTGCGTGCTCGCGCTGCCCGTCGACCTGCTCTTCGTGATCGACGACTCCGAGTCGATGTCGGAAGAGCAAGTGAACTTGACGGTGAACTTCCCGGAGCTCATCACGACGCTCACGAGCCCGCCCGACGAGGACGGCGACGGGATGCCGGACGTGCCCGCCGTCGAGGACCTGCGGATCGGGATCGTCTCGACGAACATGGGCGTCGGCACGCAGACGGTCCCGGGCTGCGACGCGATGGGCGACGCGGGCCGGCTGATCACGGCGTCGCGTAGCCCGAACGCGGCGTGCGCGGGCGTGACCACCGGCGCCCAGCCGTGGCTCGAGTACCGCGCGGGGGACGACGTGGACGCGCTCGCGCAGCAGTTCGCGTGCCTCGCGCAGCTCGGGACCGACGGCTGCGGGCTCGAGCAGCAGCTCGAGGCGGCGCGCGCCGCGCTGACGGTGCGGTCCGCGCCCGGCGAGGCGAACGAGGGGTTCCTCCGGGACGACTCTCTCGTGGGGATCGTGTTCGTCACCGACGAGGACGACTGCTCCGCGGCCGACGATCGGATCTACTCCGCGGCCGAGACGATGACGCTCGGGCCCTACGGCACGCGCTGCGCGGAGCACCCGGAGCTCCTCCACCCGATCGCCGACTACGTGCGCACGCTCGAGAACCTGCGCCTCGACCGGCGCGGCGACGTGGTGATCGCGGCGATCACGGGCGTCCCCTTCGCGGTCGGCGACCCGCTCGAGCAGGACTACGACGTGCTCCTCATGGACGAGCGCATGCAGTTCACGCCCGATCCCGGCCGGCCGGGCCAGCTCGAGCCGGCGTGCGAGACGATGTTCACCGGGAGCGCGATCCCGGCGCGCCGGATCGTCGAGGTCGTGCGCGACTTCGCGGAGAGCGACGACGGCATCGCGTCGACGATCTGCGACGACGACCTGCGGCCCGCGCTCAACGCGGTGGCGCGGCTCGTGGGGCGGCGCATTTGTCCGCCGCCGATCTGAGTTTGAAGCGGACGGCGGCTCGAACGTCGATAGACTGAGGCCGACGTGGAACGAAGGGGATGGATCGTGGCGCTCGGGGCGCTCGCGCTGATCGGCGCGGGGCTCTACGTGTGGTGGAGCGATTCGTCGCACGTGGCGCCGGATGCGCGCGTCGCGCGGGTCGGCGGTGGAGCGGCGGACGGGGCGGGAGGGGGCGGCGCGTCCGCGGACGGCGCCGAGCCCGGCGGGGCGCCGGCGTCGGCGCGGCGACGGCGCGGCTCCGGAGACGGCGGCGTCCCCCACGTCGGGCTTCGTCCCGACGAGCCGCGCCCGGCCGTCGATCCCGAGACCGGCGTCCGCACGAGCCGCGGGATCCCGCGCGAGGATCCGGGCGCGCACGAGAGCGCCGGCTGGCGCCTGGGCCAGGCGCGCCGACGGATCGCGATCCTCGAGGACAGCGAGCGCCTCTACCAGAGCGCGGTCGATCGCTTCCTCGCCGAGGGCAACGCGGAGACCGCCGAGCGCCAGCGCGTGGTGCTCGAGCGGGTGCAGCGGCGGCTCGAGGAGTTCCGCACAGATGAGCGAGAGCTGCTGCAGGAGGCACAGGCCGAGGGGACGATGGGCGACGTCGACCGCGGCTACGAGGAGGGCGACGCGCCTCCGCAGCAGATCCAGGGCGGGACCACCAGCACGCGCTAGGGCGCTATTCTGCGCTGCGATGCGGTACGCGGTCCTCTCGCTCGCCCTCGTCGCCTGCGGCGGCGGCGCCCCTACGGTCGTGACGCCACCCCCTCCGACCGGCGAGGGCGAGGCCCTCTATGCGCAGTACTGCGCGCTCTGCCACGGGCCCGCGGGCGAGGGCTACGCCGCCGACAACGCGACCCGCCTGCAGGGGCAAGGTTTCTTGCGCACCGCGACCGACGACTTCCTCGCGATGGCGATCGCGCGCGGCCGGCCCCACACCGCGATGGGCGGGTACTCCGATCAGTTCGGCGGCCCGCTCACGGACGCGCAGATCGAGGCGCTGGTCGCGCACCTGCGCAGCTGGCAGGAGGGCCCTGCGATCGCGCTCGACGACGCGCCGCTCACCGGCGACGCCGAGCGCGGCGCGCGCCTCTTCGAGGAGCACTGCGCCTCGTGCCACGGGCAGCTCGGGGACGGCGGCGACTCGGCGCAGAGCCTCAACCGCTGGACGTTCCTCTCGCGCGCGAGCGACGCGTTCCTGCGCCATGCGATCGCGAACGGCCGGGAGGACACGCCGATGCCGGGCTTCGCGGAGCGCCTCGAGGCGCAGGCGATCGACGACGTGGTGGTGTTCCTGCGCCGCTTCGAGGAGGAGCAAGACGTCGTGCCGCGCTACATGGCGCCGCCGCGGCTCGAGGACCTGCGCGTAGTCCGCCACGAAGGCGGGCCCACCCCGCAATTTACGTTGCGGGAGGAGCGCTTCGTCTCGGCGGCGCAGGTGCGCGACGCGGTCGTCGCACAGAGCCGCATCGTGTTCCTCGACGCGCGGCCTACGAGCGATTGGCTCGTCGAGCGGCTGCCGGGCGCGCTCCCCGTGCCGTACTACGACATCGAGCCGATCCTCGAGCGCCTGCCACGCGACGGCACGTGGATCGTCGCCTACTGCGGGTGCCCGCACGCCGCGAGCGGCGAGGTGGTGGACCGCCTCCGCGAGGCCGGCCTGACGAACACCGCGGTCCTCGACGAGGGCGTCTACCACTGGATCGAGCAGGGCTACCCGACGGAGTCGGGAGCACTTGACCCGGCGGGAGAATGAGCGAGCCTAGCGCACCCATCATGTCGCTCAGCATCGACCTCACGGGCAAGCGGGCCTTCGTCGCCGGCGTGGCGGACGACGGCGGGTTCGGGTTCGCCATCGCGAAGGCGCTGGCCGAGGCGGGCGCGCGCGTGTCGGTCGGCACGTGGCCGCCGGCGCTCAACATCTTCGAGGCGCTCCTGCGCCGCGGGAAGATCGAGCAGTCCCTGGCCCTCGCCGGCGGGGGCAAGCTCGCGTTCGAGCACATCGTGCCGCTCGACGCCGAGTACGACACGCTGTCCGAGGCGCCCGAGGCGATCCGCGAGAATCGACGCTACAAGGATCGCGGGACTTCTCGATCGCCGGGGCCGCCGCGCGCCTCGAGGCCGAGCTCGGCCCGGGCTGCCACGACGTTGTCGAGCACTCGCTCGCGAACGGCCCCGAGGTGAAGAAGCCGCTGCTCGAGACGAGCCGCAGCGGGTACCTCTCGGCGATGAGCGCCAGCGCGTACTCCTTCGTGTCGCTGGTCTCGCGCTTCGGTCCGCTCGTGCGCCCCGGCGGGAGCTTCCTCTGCCTCTCGTACCTCGCCGCGGAGCGCGTCGTCCCCGGCTACGGCGGCGGCATGAGCTCGGCGAAGGCCGCGCTCGAGTCCGACACGCGCGTCCTCGCGTTCGAGGCCGGCCGCAAGTGGGGCCACCGGGTCAACGCGATCAGCGCCGGCCCGTACGCCTCGCGGGCCGCGTCGGCGATCGGGCTCATCGGGCGGATGATCGAGCACTACGAGCGCAACGCGCCGACGCCCAAGCGCCTGCAGGCCGAGGAGGTCGGCCGCGCCGCGGCGTTCTTGTGCAGCCCGCTCGCGAGCGCGATCACGGGGACGACCCTCCACGTCGACCACGGCTACCACGCGATGGCGGTGCCGGCGGACCTGGCGGAGTCGCCCCCGGCGCAGTGAGAAGGCGGGATCAGCCGAGGTCGGGGAAAAGCATGCGGGAAGTGGCCGCAAAGCCCGGGCCACGTGGTGCGCGCGAGCTACCTGGGGAGCGCGGCCAGATCTTCGCGGCGGCGCTCTGCCGTCTCGATCATGGTCCACCCCGAGAAAAGTCGGGCGATCGGGCCGATGGGCTCCTCGGCCCCGGCGGGAAGAAACTTCTTCCGACTACTGCAGAGTTACCAGCTCGATGTCCGCGGTGTCGGCCTCGTGGAGCTCCGGAGGGAGCCCGTTCGAGCGGGTGCGCTCGAGGAGCCCGGCGTGGCGGGCGTCGAGGCGCGCCGCGCGCCGGAAGTAGTACTCGGCCTCCTCGTCCTCGCGCATCGCGAAGTACAGCTGACCGATCTCGGCGTACACCCACGCGATCTGCCGCGCGTCCTCCAGATGGTGCAGCGCGCGCTTGTAGATCGCGAGCGCCTCGTCCGGGCGGCCGCGGAGCCGCTCGATCCGACCCATCTCGCTGAGCGCCACCCCCGCGTGGCTCGGCGCCTTCGAGGCGCGGCGGAACACCGCGGCCGCCGCGCCGGGGTCGCCCTCGCGCTCGAGGCGGTAGGCGCGCTCCATCAGCTCGGCCGCGCGCTGGTGGCTCATCGGCGGCATCGCGGGAACGGCGGCCTTCTGCCACTCCTCCGCCCGCGCGAGCAGCGCCTCGGTCGGCACGAACGGCAGCGGGGGGCCGGGATCCGACGAGCGCGCGGGCGGGGGTGGAGGGGAATGTCGATGGTCCACGACGCATCGTCGTGCAGGGCGCGTGCCCTCCGAGCAGGAGTGCAGAATGCGTACTCCGTCGAGCCCTCGACGGCGCCGGTGGGGACGGTGGACCTGGGCGCGCGGCGCCTACGGTACACACAGATCGGCGGGAAGTGGGGGTGTCACGGTCCCCCCGAAGGCGACGCGAGCGCCGTCGAAGCCGAGCGCGGAGCTGACCGCGTCGCAGGGCAGCATCAGCGAGTCGGTGGCCGAGTCGCTGCGCACGTCGGCGACGCGCTCGACGAGCGCGTCGATGGTAAGGCGATCGCTCGTCCCGGGGCAGACCCCGATCTCCGTGAGCGACGCGCTGATGTCGAGGAGCGCCCAGCGCCCCGCGAGGCGCGCCGCGGTCACCGCGGTCCCGGCGGCGTCGAGGTCCATCGCGAGGTGCGCGTCGGTGAGGCGCAGCGTCATGGGGTTGTCCTCCCACGGGATGTAGATCGGGCGACCCTCGGGGAGGCGCATCACGAGCTGGCGTCCGACGACGTACGCCGCGTCGTCCACGATGGTCGGTCGCGCGGGGTCTCCGTCGACGAAGTCCGCGTCCGAGACGAACATGGTGTCCGTCCCGTCCCAGAGGAGCGGGTCCCCGCGCACGCCGCCCACCGGGACGCCGTAGACGGTCTGGGCCATCCACGCGGTGACGTGCATGTCGTCGTCCATCCCGTCCCAGCCCTCGATCGCGACGAGGATCGCGCTGACCCCGCGCGACTGCTCGGCGCGCGCCGTCATCTCGAGGCTCGGGTTGCCGATCGTGAGGCCGATCAGGATCTCGCGGCCCGCGGCGTTGTCGACCCCGTCGAGGCCGTCGATCTGGGGCGAGGCGCCGCCGCGCGGCGTGCACGTCGTGGTCTCGGGCCGGTCGGAGCACGTCTCGTCGAGGTCGTAGCCGAGCTCGTTCCAGCGCATGCCGCCCTGCGCGAGGACGACGTTGCGCAGCGCGAACACCACGTCGGGCCCGTCACCCCCGGTCGCGCTCGGGCGCGTGGGGACCTGGCGCGACGCGCACGAGGGCCCCGCGTCGACGCCCGCGTCGACGCCCGCGTCGAAGCCGCCGTCCTCGACGGCCGCGTCGGGGAGCGCGGCGTCGAAGCCCGCGTCGTACCGATCGAAGGCCTCCGGGTGGTACACGTCACACGCGACGAGCGCGTGCGCGAGCAGGCCGACGATCGCGCCGCGTCGTGAGCGCACGCGGCCAGCATGCCACAAAGACCGCGCTCAATCCCGGAAGGGATTCGGGTAGAGATCGTCGCTCGGCGCGCGCTCCGGGCGAGGCGTCGGCGGCGCCGCGGGAGCCGGCGCGGGCGGCGCTTCGGGGGCCCTCGCGGCGGGCGCGGGGATCGTGCGGCGCGCTCGGCGGTGGC
>JAYRVK010001035.1:0-5492 GCA_041918555.1 Sandaracinaceae bacterium | reverse complement strand
CGCGTTGGGGGAGGGGGCGCGCAGCCCCCTCGAAGACTCAGAGCAGCGGCGCGCCCGCGCAGGACGGATCGCAGGCCTCGCAGGCGCCGCAGTCGGGGAGGGCGCGGGGCACGCACTCGCCGCCGCAGGTCTCCTCGGTGACGTAGACGTCGACGCAGCCGTGGGGCTCGATGGGCCCGACGGGCTCGAGGCGGCCCGTCTCGCGGTCCGGACACCAGCGCTCGACGCGGCCCTCGGCCGGCCGCGCGCTCCCGACGCGGACCTGCACGCGGGCGCGGTCGAGCGGGCGGCGCAGGGGGTCCGGGAACCGCAGGGCCTCGGGATTCAGCACGGCGAGGCCGCGCGCGCACCCCTCCGCGCAGCCGCAGCCGCTCACGAAGGGGAGGCAGTGCGGCGCCTGCGGGGGGACGCGGAGCCAGCCGTAGCGACGCTCCGACCACCGCGCGCTGGCGAACGCTCGCACCAGGGTGTCCGCGGTGCCCGAGGACGGCGGATCGAAGCGGACCACGTGCAACCCCGCGCTCGTCTCTCGCGCGAGCGGCGCGCGGGCCCCCGCGAGCTCGCCGGGATCCTCCATCGGCCCTCGCACGCGCAGCCGGCCTTCGGCGTCGAGCCGGCCGACGAAGAGCGCGTTGGCGGACTGGGCCTCGAGATCGTCCGGCGGCTCCGCGAGGCCGATCACGCAGCGCGGCGTGCCGTCCCCCCCGACGCCGCCGAGCCGCAGCGGGACCCCCGCCGACGCGCCGCGCAGGACCTCGAGCGCTCGCGCGACGGGGACGCTGCGGTCGAAGTACACGACGGGTCGCGCCCGGGTCTGCTCGAGCTGCCAGCGGAAGAGGGGCTCGCCGCCCGGCCCGTTGTACGCGCCCGTCATCGCGCGCAGCACGCCGAGCGCGCCGCCGGTCGGCTGCATGCCCGCCCACACCTCGCGCGCGACGCCGGGGACCAGCGCCGAGGGCGCTCCGGCGACGGGCTCCTCGAGCGCGGGGACGCGCACGACGGCGCGCGCGCTCACGAAGAGCGCGTGCCCCTCGCAGCCGTCGTCGACGCCGTGGAGCACGGCCGGGGCGAAGCCCTCCGGCATCCCCGCGATCCGCGGCGGCGGGCCCTCGTCGCAGCCACCGAGGACCCCACCGAGCCCGATCGCTACTGCGAGCGCGTGCCGCACCACGCAGCCAGGGTACCGCACCGCGCGGTGGCGTCGCGCCGCACGTCTCACTCGACCGTGAGGTCGTAGCGCACGTTCAGGCCCCAGTCGTCCATCGGGTCCGCGGGATCGCCGGCGTCGTCGGCGCTGAACGCGATGGTGTGCGTGCCCGGCGGCAGCGGCGGCAGGTAGACCCAGTAGCCATCGCTGAACGACGGCTCGACGCGCCCCGAGAACTCGAGCTCGTAGAAGTCGTAGACGTTCGGGTGCACGTCGGGCACGTCGTACGCGAAGCGCGCCGCGACGCGGAGCGCGCGCAGCGCCTCGGTGTCCCAGGCCTCGCCGTCGATCTCGAGGCTCATGGTGTCGATCGAGTCCATCGCGTCGGTCGCGGAGCCCAGGAGATCGGCCTCGGGCGACAGCATGTCGGCCGGGACCCCGCCGTTGTCGGCGCTGACGTTCACGATCGGGAAGAAGACGGGCCGGTCCGCGGGGATCGTGCACGCGCGATGCGCCGACTCGCCGTAGGTGCCGGCGAGGAAGAAGACGTCGTCGGGCTGGCCGTTCGCGCAGTCGGCGCCGGTGGGGTCGAACACGGGGTTGCCCGCCTGGGGCATCCCGAAGTGCCAGGCCCACCACTCACCCGAGAGCTCCTCGTGGGTGTGGCCGTAGTGGGGCTCGCCGGGCGTGAGCGGCTCGATGGCGGCCGGCGTGGAGGTGCAGCCCGCCAGGGCGAGCAGCGTGGTCAGCGCGAGACGGACGGGGGGACGCAGGATCATGATCTCTCTCCTCGGAGAAAAGGGCTCGAGTCGGGGGAGACTCGTCAGGTAAGTTTGCGTAGTACAGATCGCGGCACGGCGAAGGCGGGGGCCCTCGGCCGGGCCGCCGCGCCCATTCCAAGAACCGCGCCAGCGTCGCGGCGGCCCCGCGTCGGCGGCTCGAGCCGCGATGTCCCATGGGGCGGCGCCTGCGACGTCACCGGGGCGCTCCCACCCGCACCCCTGCCGTGTCGAGCCGGGCGAGCTCAGATGCTCGAGGGCGTGAACTCCCCCGGCGCGGCGGGCTCCACCTCGCGGCGCACCGGCTCGACGGCCTCGGAGGGGGGGGGCGCGACGGCGCGCTCGACCGCGGGGGCCCCGCGCCGAGCCCGGCGCCGACCGAGCGGAGGCGGCGGGGTGCGGCCGCTCTCACCCTCTCCGGTCTCCGCCGTGCCCGTGCCCATCCCCTCGCCCTCGCTCGCGCTCGTGCCCTCGCTCTCGCTCTCGCTCGTGCCCTCGCTCTCGCTCGTGCCCTCGCTCTGACGCGTGCTCGTGCCCTCGCTCGTGCCCGTGCCCTCGCTCTCGCCCGTGCTCGGGTCCCGCGCGCCGAGCTGCGTGATCCCGAACGCGATCGCCGCCCCCACGAGCGCGGCCGCCGCGAGCCCGAGCCCCGCGCGCAGCATCGACCCGCGCCCCCGCCGCGCCACGTGCGACCGCTCCTCCGACCCCTCGGCGGCGACGCGCGCCACGATCGAGTCCTGCACGGGCTTGGGCAGGCTCGGCGGGAGCCGCTCCGTGAAGCGCGCGATCGCCTCCGCGCTGGCCACCTCGAGCCCCGACGCCTCGATCGCCCGCAGCAGCGCCTCCGCGCTCGGGTAGCGGCGATCCACGTCGCGCGCGAGCGCCTTCTGCACGATCGCGTCGAGCACGTCCGGCACGTCGCGCCGCACGCTCGAGGGCTTCGGGATCGGGCCGCTGAGGATCTTCGCGATCGTGTCCTGCTCGGTCTCCCCGCGGAAGAGCCGCTTGCGCGTCAGCGTCTCGAACAGCACCACGCCCGCCGCGAAGACGTCGAGGCGCCGATCCGTGTCGGCCTCGTGCCGGAGCTGCTCGGGCGCCATGTACCCGAACTTCCCCTTGATCGATCCGTCCTTCGTCGTCGCCGCGCGCTGCTCGGCGCGCGCTACCCCGAAGTCGGTGATCCGCGTGATCCCGTCGCGGCCGACGAGCACGTTCGCGGGGCTCACGTCGCGGTGGATCACCTTGAGCGGGCGGCCGTCGGAGTCGCGCAGCTCGTGCGCGGCGTGCAGGCCGCGCAGCGCGTCGCACACGATCCCGAGCGCGACGGGGATCGGCAGCGGCTCCTCTGCCGCCTCGAGGATCCGACTCAGCGGCCAGCCGTCGACGAGCTCCATGACCATGTAGAGCCGCGGCGCGGTCTCGACCTCGAGGGTCGCGACCACGTTGGGGTGCCGGATCGCCGCGGCGATGCGGGCCTCGTCGAGGAACATGTCGACGAAGCTCGGATCGTCGTTGAGGTGCTCGTGGCAGACCTTGATCGCGACGAGGCGCTCGAAGCCCGCGGGGCCGCGCAGCCGGCCCGCGTACACCGTGGCCATCCCGCCGCCGCCGACGCGGCCGACGATCTCGTAGCGTCCGATGCGGCGCGCGGGCGTCGGGGTGAGGGGATCGGCCGGCTCGGGCGAGGCCATCGTGGGCTCCTCCACGCTACGCCAGGCCGTGCTTCTTGAGGAGGCGGTAGAAGTAGCTGCGGTTCAGGCCCGCCTCGCGCGCGGCCTCCGCGACGTTGCCGCCGGTCTTCTCGAGCACGCCCCCGAGGTAGCCGGTCTCGAGGTGATCGACCCACGCCTCGCGCACCTCGTGGAACGGGCGATCCAGCGGGACCGCGGGCAGCCCGGGATCCGCCGGCGGGACGCGCAGCGCGGCCGGCATCTCGACGCCGAAGAGGGCGAGCCGCTCGACGTGGTTGCGCAGCTCGCGCACGTTCCCGCGCCACGCGCGCCCGCGCAGATCGCGGGCGATGGCCTCGTCGATCACGAGGCCGCGGCCCTCCGGCGCGAGGCGCTCGGCGAGCGGCACGAGATCCTCGAGCCGATCGCGGAGCGGCGGGAGGCGCGCGGTCAGCACCGCCAGCCGGAAGTAGAGGTCCTCGCGGAACGCGCCGTCGTTCACCATCGCGCGCAGATCGCGGTGCGTCGCGGCGACGAAGCGCACGTCGACCGCGCGCGGTTCGTGCTCGCCGAGCCGCCGGAGCGTCCGCGACTCCAGGACGCGGAGCAACTTGGGTTGCAGATCGAGCGGCAGCTCGCCGATCTCGTCGAGGAACACGGTGCCGCCGTCCGCCGCCTCGATCACCCCCGCGCGATCCGCGTGGGCGCCGGTGAACGCGCCGCGCGCGTGCCCGAACAGCTCGGACTCGAGGATCCCGCGCGAGAGCGCGCCGCAGTCGAGGATGGAGAGCGGCTGGTGCGCGCGGTGCGACGCCTCGTGGATCGCGCGCGCCGCGAGGTCCTTGCCGGTGCCGGTCTCCCCGGTGAGCAGCACCGTCGCGTCGCTCCGCGCGGCCTTGTCGAGGCGGACGAAGAGCTCCCGCATCGCGACGCTCCTGCCGAAGAGCGGCCCGAACGTGTCGACGGGCCAGAGGCGCACCGGGGAGGGCGCGGCCTCGTAGTCCACGCGCACGCGCGTCTCGCCGACGCGGATCCACGCGCCGTCGTGCAGGCGCGCGCGCTCGACGCGCACGTCGTCGACCCACGTGCCGTTCCTGCTCGAGAGGTCGGTGATCCACGCGCCGTCGTCGCGGAGCTCGACGCTCGCGTGCACGCGGCTCACGTGCGGATCGACGAGCTGCACGGTCGCGTCGCTCGCGGAGCCCAGCACGATCTCCTCCTCGACGCGCACCGTCCGCGCGGTCCCGTCGGGCGCGTGGATCGTGAGCGTCGGGTGCCGGCGATCCACGCGCGTCGCCGTCCCGAGCGCGTCGCGCTGGACGATCGTGGTGCCCTCGACGACCTCGTCGCTCACAGGAACGCCACGAGCAGGAGGGTGACGCCGATCGCGGTGAAGCCGAGCCCGCCGATCCACGAGGCGTTCGTGGCCGCCTCGAACGCGCGGCCCTCGTCGATCGTCGCGGCGACCGACGGCGGGCACGCGGTCGGCGGCGCGCCGCACGCGACGCTCGCGGCGTCGAAGCGGTCCTGCGCGAGCGCGTAGAAGACCGCGAACAGCGCGGCCCCCGCGGCCGCGAGGCCGACGCTGGTCCACCCGAGCGGCTCGTAGGGGAAGTCGTCTTGCCCCCCCTCGACCGGCGGCGGCGCGGGCGCCGCCTCGAGCGCGAGCGCGACCTCGCGCTCCTCGCCGGCGGCGACGGTGATGGCGACCTCCGCGTCGAGGTGCCCCGGAGCGGACGCGCGCACCGTGAGCTCGCCCGGGTCGACCGCGACGTCCTCGCCGAGCGCGGCGCTCGGGAACGCGCGCCCCTGCACCTCGATCGTCGCGTCGTCCGGCCCGTCGAGCCGCACGCGGAGCCGCGCGATCGCCGGGAGCAGGGACTCGGCCTCGCGGCT
>JAYRVK010001034.1:0-1615 GCA_041918555.1 Sandaracinaceae bacterium | reverse complement strand
TCCTCCTGCCTTGGTGGGACCATACCTCTACGGCGGGGCCCGGGCGGGGCCGCCCCGGCCGGGGGGCGGCGGGGCGCCCGCCGGCCGCCGGGGCACCGCGAACGCGGGCCCGCGCGTTCGGACGAGGGTGGGGCCCCCGGCGCGCGCTTTGCGCGCGTTGGGAGGGGGCGCGCAGCCCCCTCGGTAACTCAGTCCTCGGGCGCGCCCCCGTAGAGCGGGACGGCGCCGCCCGCGTCCTCGGGCGGTGCGCCGTACGGCGGCACGATCGCGCCCCCGGAGTCGACGCCCGCGTCGCGCGGCGTGCTGCCCGCGTCGTCCGCCGGGCCGTGGCTGTCGCTGCACCCCGCCAGCGCGCTCGACGCGACGGCGGTGCCGAACGCGAAGAGCGCGGCGCGGCCGAGGCGCGCGGTGGGCGACGGCGGGGGCGGGAGCGCGCGGAAGCTCGCGCCGCAGAAGGGGCAGGCGTCCGCGTCGGCCTGGACGTGACGCTCGCACGAGGTGCACGGAGCGAGGCGCATCCGGTGCAGAGTACCCGAGCCGCGCCCCGCGCACCACGCGCGCGCCCTACCGCTCGCTCTGCAGGACCTGCATCGCCTCGCCGTGCGCCGAGCGGATCACCTCCGCGGGCATCGGCGTGGGCTCGGCCATCTCTGCGTCGACGGCATCGTCCTCGAACCGAGGGCTCGGCGCGGCGGCCGCCGCGCCGGGGGCCATCGACGGGAGCGCGCCGCGCAGCACGCGCATCTGCTCGGCCTGCGCCTGGAGCTCGACGTCGCGGCGCGCGTCCGCCTCGGCCCGCGCGCGCGCCTCGGCCTGCGCGAGGACGAGCCGCGCCGCCTCGACGTCGCCCGCGCGCGCGACCTGGATCGCCTGCACGGTGGTCGCGGCCGCGAGCATGCGCGCCGCCGCGCGCTCGACCTCTGCGTTGCGCCCGGACTCGAGCTCCGCGGTGTCGCTCGTCGCGCGCGCGCCGAGGTAGGCGCGCCGCTCGAGCCGCCCCGCGTTCTGCACCGCGTCGTCGAAGCGAAGGACCGCGTCGAGGAGCTCCACCGCCGCGCCCGCGCGCCGCGCGGTCGACTGCATCCGCACGATCACGTCGCGGTGCTCGCCCTCCGAGAGATCGCCGAGCGCGACCTCGACGTGGCCGTTCGCGAGCGGAGTGATCTGCTGGCCCACCACGCCGTCGATGCGGACGCCGGGCCCGGGCCGGAGCTCGAGGTGGAGGTTGCGCGCGAGCAGCCGCTCGAAGCGCAGGACCTCGTCGCGGAAGACGCTCGCGACCATCGAGGACTCCTCGACGTAGTGGAAGCGGCCGCCCGAGACCTGCGCCACCTGCGCGAGCAGCGTCTCGTCGAAGTCGACGCCGAGGCCGAGCGCGGTGATGCGGATGCCCCGCTCGCCCGCGGCCTGCGCGAGCGGCAAGACCTGCGTCGGGTCGTTCGGGACGCCGTCGCCGAGCAGCACGAGGCGGTTGATCCCCTCGGGCTCGTAGTGCCGCACGAGCTCCTCGAGGCCCGCGCGCAGGCCGCCCGCGAGGTCGGTGGTCCCGCGCGCCTGCATGCGGCCGATGCGCGCGCGCAGCTCGTCGAGGTCCGCGCCCTCGAGGCGGGTCGAC
>JAYRVK010001033.1:0-2466 GCA_041918555.1 Sandaracinaceae bacterium | reverse complement strand
CGAGCGCCGGGAGCTCCTCGCCACCGACGTGGAAGTCGCTGCCCACGCGCTCGAGGCTGCTCAGCGCGACGCTCGAGAGCGCAGGCCCGACGATCTCCACCTCGCCGGTGATCCGGGTCAGCGCCGGCACCTCGACGAGGCCCTGCAAGTCGACTTGCGATAGCGCGGTGTTCTCGATGATCGAGACGCCCTCGGTGCGCGCGAGCCGGGGGAGCTCGACGCGCACGAGCGCGGGGTTCATCGCGACCGAGAGGCCGCGGAAGATCCCGGTGGTGTCGACCGGCGCGTCGTCCACCGCGCGGAGCGCGCCGAGCGCGAAGGTCTCGAGCGCGCCGTTCCCCTCGACGACGAGCTGGCCGGCGACGACCTCGAGGTGGTCGAGCCCCTCGGTCGTGCGGAGGCCCGCGTTGCGCCGGATCGCGACGTCGCCGCTGACGCGCGCGACGCCGTCGAGGCCGCGCAGGTCGACGAGGGCGTCGTTCGCGTCCACGGTGAGGTCTCCTGGCACCTCGCCGAGCCCCTCGAGGCCGCGCAGCTCCGCGAGCGCGGGGTTGCCGGCGATCGAGACGCGCGCGCTCGTCGCGAACGGCCCGACGAAGCGCAGCCCGCTCAGCCCCGCGACGCTGGCGAGGCGCGCGTTCGTGTGGACCTCGAGCCCGTCCTCGATCGCGACGAGCCCCTCGAGCCCCGCGAGATCGGGGAGCTGGGGGGTCGCCTCGACGACGAGGCGCCCGCGGACGCAGCGGAGCGAGGCGAGCCCGCGCAGATCCTCGACCGCCCCGCCGATGAGGAGGTCCCCGCCGATCACCGCGACGCCGGCGAGCGCGTCCACGTCGGCCTGCGCCTCCAACGTGATCGGGCCTCCGCGCGACGGCGTGCCGCACGAGTCCCAGAACGCCTCGGAGCCCGCGTCCGGATCGAACGGGACGGGCGGCCCCGCGCACGCTCCCGCGAGGAGCGCGATCAGCCCGATCCCCTCGACCCCCTTGCGCATGCCCCGCGAGAGAGCGTAGCGGAACCCCGCTCACGCGTCCGCGGCGCCGGCGACGAGGCCCTCGGCCGTGGACCCGGCTGCCCGCGCTGCGGCGCATCGCGACCTCGTTCTACGACGGCGAGCTCGCGAGTCACCGCTCCTGGGTGCGGCTCCTCTTCCGCTTCCTCACCGACGACGCGCTCGGGCGGCGGTCGCGCGTCGTACGCAGGCCCTCGGTTTGCGAAGCCCCTCCGGCGACGCTAACCCCTGCCCCGCCGGGGTGAACCGCGTTTCATCCGGGGCGTCGGAGGATCGATGGGACGGCTCAGCGTGGTGACCGGGGGCTCCGGGTTCGTGGGTCGACACCTCGTCGACGCGCTCGCCGCGCGCGGCGATCGCGTGCGGGTGGTCGACCTCGCGCGACCGCACCGCGACGACGTGGAGCACGTCCCCGCGGACATCACCGACGGCGCGGCGATCACCCTCGCGATGGCCGGCGCCGACACCGTCTTCCACAACGCCAGCGTCGTGCACACGAAGCAGAACCAGAAGGACTTCGTGTGGCGCGTGAACCTCGAGGGCACGCGCAACGTGATGGCGGGCTGCCGCGCCGGGCAGGTGGAGAAGCTCGTCTACGTCTCGAGCGGCTCGGTGGTCTACGAGGGCAAGGACATCGAGAACGGGGACGAGTCGCTGCCGTACTCGTCGATCTCGCAGGCGCCGTACGCCGACTCGAAGATCGCGGCGGAGAAGGAGGTCCTCGCGGCGAACGGCGAGGGCGGCGTCTCGACCGTGGCCCTCCGTCCGCACGTGATCTTCGGCCCGCACGACGGGCGGTTCCTCCCCGCGGTGATCGCCCACAGCAAGGCCGGCCGCCTGCGGTATCAGATCGGCCGTGGCACGTGGCTGAGCGACTACACGTACGTCGCAAACCTCGTGGACGCGCTCCTCCTCGCCGACGAGCGCCTCGCGCCGGACGCGGCCTGTAGCGGGCAAGCCTACTTCATCACCAACGGCGAGCCGATGCCCTTCTGGGACTTCGTGAAGCGGGTCGTCGCGCGCCTCGGCCTGCCGCCGATCCGCGCGAAGATCCCCCACCAGCTCGTCTACGCGATCGCCGCGGTGAAGGAGGGTCTCGACACCCTGCGGGGCGGCACGATCAGCCCCGAGGACGGGCTCACGCGCTTCGCGATCCGCTACATGTGCACGCACCACTACTTCTCGATCGAGAAGGCGCGCCGCGACCTCGGCTACGACCCGAAGGTCAGCGTCGAAGAGGGCATCGAGCGCACGTGCGCGCACCTCCTCGCGTCCGGCGCGGTCTGACGACCGCCCAGGCCGATCCGCACCGTGTCGGCGCCGGGATCGACCGTGTGCTGTCGCGCGCGCAGCGTCTCGCCGTGCGTGCACGCGCGGCGCCTCGGGAGCGTCCCCTCGTCGCGGAACGAGCGCTCGCCGGGCGTGTCCTCCGAGCCGTCGGTCGCCGTGGTCAT
>JAYRVK010001032.1:0-3435 GCA_041918555.1 Sandaracinaceae bacterium | reverse complement strand
GCGAGCTCAGACAGATCAGAGAGTGTCGATCAATCGATCGAGGCCAGGCCGGCGCGAGCGCCGGCCGTTGGCCGAGGGGGCCCCCACGCGAAGCGTGGGGAGCGAACGCGCGCCAGCGCGTTCGTACTGGGGTTGGGGCCCCAGCGCGATTCACTCGCGCTGGGGGAAGGGGGTGAAACCCCCTTCGAAGACTCAGCGTCGCGCGCTTCGGTGCTCGATCAGCAGGCAGCGGTCTTGGACGACGTCGATGCCCGCGGCCGCGAGCGCCTCGGCGACCTCGTCGTTCCGGATCCCGGACTGGAGCCACACCGTCTTGGGCCTCGACGCGAGGAGCTCGCCCTGGTGCGCGGCCACGTCCTCGGAGCGCCGGAACACGTCGACGATGTCGATCTCGCCCTCGACGTCGGCGAGCCGCCGCACGACCGGCCGGCCCAGGATGGTCTGCACCTCGGGGTAGTAGACGGGCACGGGGATCACCTCGACGCCTGCCTCGACGAGGTAGCGCGGGACGTAGTGCGCGGCGGCGTGCCCCATCGAGTCCGGCTTGATCCCGAGCACCGCGACGCGGCGCGCCGCGCCGGCGATGCGGCGGATCTCGGCGGGGTCCTCGATCACGCGCCCGCTCACCAGGGCCTCCCGACCAGCTTCGCGCCGCGGCGGCGCTTGAGCTCGGCGGCCTCGCGCGCGTCGATCTCGACCGCCTCCACGATCACGCGCCCGCGCAGCTTGGTGCGGTGCGCGAGCTGCGGCGCGACGACCGCGGTCACGTAGCGCGCCCACTCGTCCTTGCGGCCCGGCAGGTCGAGCACGCTCCCGGTCCAGGTGGTGAGCGCCTCGCGCAGCGTCTGCCCGATCGTCTCCTTCAGCCACTGCTCGTGCTCGCTCGGGACGTGCTCGCCCTCGAAGTAGCCGACCACGCTGACGTGCGCGGTCATGTCGAATTCGGTGTCGAACACCGGCATGCGCGCGGCGCCGAAGCGGCACGAGCGGTGGCTCGGGAGCGCCTCGTCGGCGGCGACCTCGGCGCGGCGCGCGGACGCCTCGACCCCCGCAGGCGGGCGGTTCGCGCGCGACACGAGCCGGTTCACCTCGAGCGCGCGGAGCTCGAGCCCCATCGCGGCCAGGCCGAGCTGATCGCTGCGACCCTCCTTGAGGAGCGCGGGCCCGACGGTGCGCAGATCGCTCGGGCTCGCGAGCCCGTGCTCGAGCACGTAGGGGAGCTTCTGGCGAATGCCCCACATCACGCGCGCGACGAGCGCGCGGTCGAACGAGTCGCCGCTGCCGCCGACGCCGACGCCCTGCGCGACGACGGCCGCCGGGTTCGCGGTGGACACGGTGATCGCGCCGAGCAGGAAGAACTCCGCCTTGTGGCCCGAGGTGTCGGTGAGCTCGCCGACCGATCCGTCGAGGCTCAGGCGCGTTCCCGCGGTGGTCACGAAGATCACGTCGCACTCGTAGCGCTGGCCGTCGGTGCTCTTGACGCTCTCGAGGAACGGCGTGCCCGTCGGCGAGAGCGAGTGCCGCCCGGGCCCGAGCACGCCGAGGATCTGGCCCGAGCGCACGAACACCGCGGCCTCGGTCCCCTCGACGGTGAGCTGCGCGAACATCGGCGGCGCGCCCATGCGGTAGGGGCACGTGACGTGGCCGCGCCCGTCGGAGGGCCGCGCCACCGACATCTGCCCGACCCCGCTCTGGATGAAGTCCCGGACGCCCATGCCGGCAGTATGCGGGATCTCTACGCGCGGCGCGCCGCGTCCGCGAGGAACGGGACGAGCGCGTCGGCGAGCTCGACCGCGCGGGTCTTCTGCACGTTGTGGCCCCCGCTCTCGAAGGCGAGGCGCGGCCCGGGCGGGAGCACGGCAGAGAGAGCCATCCCGATCGCGGGCTCGACGAGCGCGTCGTCCAGGGCCCACGCGAGCAGCGTCGGCGCGCGCACGCCGAACGCCGCGGCGCGGTTGTCCTCGAAGCTCAGCGCGCCGAACACGCGGGTCGACTGGATCAGCTCGCCGTCCGGGGTGCTCGCCGGGAACCCCGAGCGGCGGAAGCCCGCGCGCATCGACGGGAGCACGAGCCGCTGCACCGGGCCGAGCCGCAACAGCCACGCGAGATCGGGCCGGCGGTCGATGCGCCGCGCGAGCCGATGCGGGTGCAGGCCCACCGACGCCAGCAACGCGAGCGCGGTCACCCGCGCGGGCGCCTGGGCGGCGACGGCCATGGCGACGGGACCGCCGATCGAGTGGCCGAGCACCGCGAACCGATCGAGGCCGAGCGCGTCGGCGGCCTCGAGCACGAAGCGCGCGCGGTGCGCGAGCGTGACCCCGGTCTCCGTCGCGCGCGGCGTCTGCCCGAAGCCCGGCTGCTCGAGCCGCACCGCGCGAACGCGGCCGGCGAGCGCGCGCGCGAGCCAGCGGAAGTCGCGCGCGGAGCCGGGCAGGCCGTGCACGAGCACCAGCGCGGGGCCGCGGCCCTCGTCGGTGAACGCGAAGCTCCCGCGCGCGGTCCACGCGAAGCGGAGCGGCGGATCGCTCGGGACCTCGGGCGTCATCCGAGCCGGCTCAGGGGCCGCGCACGATCAGCTGGTAGTCGCCGGTCTGGTTCGGAGAGAACGTCGTCGCGACGACGGTGTACTGCCCGCTCTCGGTGAGCGTGAGATCGAGCAGGCTGTTGAAGGTGCCGTCGCCGCGGTCGTCGTTGTAGCGCTCGACGCCGGAGGGCGAGCGGACGATCAGGTACGTGTCCATCCCGCCGCTCGAGGAGAGCTCGATCCGGACGCGCGCGCCGCTGTTCCAGTTGAACGTGTAGTTGTCGTAGTACTTCCCGTCCGGCAGCTGCGCCTCGCCGGGCCGCAGGTCCCCGTTGAACGTCTGCGCGTTGCCCGGGATCATCGCGTTCGGATCCTGCGGGGGCGGCGGCGCGACGGTCCGGTTGAGCGTGATCGTGTGCTGCTGGCCGGACTGCACGGTGAGCGTGCCCGACGCGACGACGGCCCCGCCCTCGCGCAGCTCGAAGCGGTGCGCGCCCTGCTCGACCCGCAGCGTCTGGCCGTTGGCGACGGTCCCGCGCGAGGAGCCGTCGACGACGAGCTCGCTCGAGGCGATGTCGGTCGCGAGCGTCACGTTGCCGGTGCTCGACCACTCGTCGCCGTCGTCGCCGGAGTCGTCGCCCGACAAGAGCATCACCGCGCCCGCGATGCCGCCGCCGACGAGGATGATCCCGCCGACGAGGACCGCGGCCACGACGCCCATCGCCATCCCGCCGCCGCCGCCGCTGCTCGCGGGCGCGGCCGGCGCGTAGCCGCCGGGCGCGGAGGTCGCGTAGCCCGCGGGCGAGGAGAACCCTCCGGCGGACGACGGATAGCCCGGGTTGGTCCCGTAGCCGCCCGGCGCCGAGCTCGGCGCGGGCGAGCCGAAGCTCCCGGGCGGCGGCGTGTGGTAG
>JAYRVK010001031.1:0-4981 GCA_041918555.1 Sandaracinaceae bacterium | reverse complement strand
GGGCGCGCCCCCCCGCGGGCCGCCCGCCCCGCGGCCCCGGCGGGGGGGGGGGGGGGCCGGGGGGGGGCCCCCCCGGGGGGGGCCCCCCCGGGGGGCCCCGCGCCCCCGCGCGGGGGGCGGGCGGAGCCGCCGCAGAAGACCGCGCAGCGGGCTTCGGCGGCGCCTTCCAACGTCCGCGCAATCACGATCTCGCGAGCATGAGGACCTCCGGACGACCTCACCCTCCAAGACCGTCAATGCGCGCGGATCATCCGGTCGATGCACGGCTGGAGCGCGGCGCGCCACGTGTCCTCGAGCGACGCCTCCCACTCCGGATCGGTCTCGCTCGCGACCTTCACCACCGCGTCGAGCCAGAGCTCGTAGAGGTGCGGCCCGATGCCGAGCCGCCGGCGCGAGTGCGTCTCGGCGATGTGCGCGAGGTGATCGCGGCCCGCCTCCACCCCCTCCGCGGCCTGCAGGACCATGCGGAGCGAGTCCTCGAGCATCTGCGTCTGCCGCGAGAGATCGGTCTTCGCGAACTTCTGGGCGACCTCGTCCGACGAGCCGATGAACCGCTCATAGAAGCGGCGCAGGAACGTCTCGTCGCCGAGGCACCGGTGCATGCTGTCCTCGAAGCGCTTGAGCTCCGAGTGGATGAGCCAGAGCTGTCCCATGACGCGATCTTTCCTCGGACCCTACCTCCGCGAGGAGCCCGGCGGCGGCTTGAGCCCGTACTTCTCCATCTTGTAGATCAGCGCGCGGCGCGAGATGCCGAGACGGCGCGCGGCGTGGGTCTGGTTGTGGTTGCTGTCCGCGAGCGCCTTCACGATCGCGTCGCGCTCGATCGAGTCCACGTGCTCGCGCAGCCGCCCCTCGCCCGAGGCCATCGGGAGGCTGTCGCTCGGGAGGTGCTCCGCGAGGATCTCGCCGCCGTTCGCGAGGCGCACCGCGCGCTCCATCGCGTTGCGCAGCTCGAGGATGTTGCCCGGCCACGGGTGCGAGCGCAGCCGCGCGAGCGCCCCGGGCGAGAGCTTGATGGGATCGGTCGCGCCCGCCCCCCGCGCGAAGCCCTCGGCGAGCGGGACGATGTCCTCGGGCCGCTCGCGGAGCGGCGGGATCGGGACCTCCTCGCCCTTCAGGAGCGCGAGGAGCGGCTCGCTGAACGCCCCGCGCCGCGCGAGCGCCGCGAGATCCAGGTGCGTCGTCGCCACGAGGCGCGTCCCCGACCCGTCGAGCGCATCGAGGACGTCGAGCAAACGTTCTTGCGGGTCGGGCGGGAGCTCGCACACCTCGTCGAGGAGCAGCGTGCCGCCCCGCGCCTCGAGCACGGCGCAGCTCGCCCCCTCCGGGACCCCGCCGCGCGGCCCGAGCGCCGCCTGGATGCGATCCTGATCGACGAGCGACGCGCACCGCAAGACGACGTACGGGCGACTCGCGCGCGACGAGCGATCGTGGAGCACCCGGGCGAACACGCCCTTGCCGCAGCTCGCCTCGCCCGTGAGGATCACCGGCGCCTCGCTCTCGGCGAGGCCGGCGAGCCGCGCGACGAGCTCCGCGGTCGCGGGATCGCGAGACACCGGCGCGACGGCCGAGGGCTCCTCGTGCCGCTCCGGCGGACCGGTGATCGAGTCGATCGCGAGCGAGGCCGCGAGGGCGAGCCGGCCCGCCCGGATGAGGCGCTCCGGCGTGTCGGCGTCGAGCGGCGAGGCCGCGACGCCCGCCGCCACGAAGCCGTCGCCGAGCACGCGGGCGACCACGGACTTCGCGTCGTTGGCCATGGTGTCGGGGAAGAGCAGCTCGAGCTCGTCGTGCGCGTAGGTCGCGACCACGTCGCCCGCACGGAACGTGGACAGGGCCGCCTCGATCACCCTGCCACCCTCGCCGCTCTTGGCCTGCACCATCACGAGGGTCGTCGGGCGCCCGCGCCGCGCCGCGCGGGCGAGCTCTTCGGCGAGGCGCTCGCGGAACTCCTGGTGGGTGAGCGCGCGCCGCCCGCTCTGGTGCGGCTGGCTCGCGAGCCCGACGACCATGCGCGCGTCCCCGACGCTCAGCTCGTCGCCGGGCCGCAGGATCGCCCGCCCCGCGAGGCGCTTGCCGTTCACGTAGATCGGCGGGGCCTTGGCGGTGCGCTCGAGGGTCACGTGATCGCCGTCCCATCGCACGAGACCTTGCGCCCTCGCCTGCCCGTCGACCTTCACGATCGCGTCGTCGCCGGGCCCGACGAACGGGGCCTCGCCGCGCGGCAGATCGACCACCCACGAGCGCTCTCCGTGGCGCACCGCCACGAACGCCTGGTCGTCGCCGGGCCTCCGCCCCCCGTCCGCATCTCCCATCGTGCGCGAGTATGCACGTGGGCCGCGGGCGACGGAAGCGCGGCCGCGCGCGAGCAGCGTCGCATGCCCGATGCTGCATGTTATGCTCGCCGCCCATGGCGATCACCCCCCGGTCATCGGACGAGATCCTGCGCGATGTGCCCGTGATCGGGGAGCTTCCGGCGCACGATCTGCACGCCCTCGCGGAGGGCTCCGAGGTCCGCAAGGCGGCGAGGGGCGCGCCCCTCTTCAGCGAGGGGCAGCCGGCCGAGGGCTTCTTCGTCGTGCGCACGGGAGAGGTCAAGCTGACCAAGAGCGGGCGCGACGGCCGCGAGCAGATCATCTACCTGGCGCGGCCTGGCCGCCCGATCACCGAGGGCATCCGCTTCGATGGCGGCAACTACCCCGCGACCGCGATCGCGATGCGCGCGGCGAGCGCGCTCCTGGTCCCGAACGACCTGCTCTCGTCCCTCGGCGAGCGCCGCCCGATGGTCCTGCGCGCGATGATCGACCTGATGGCGAGGCGGACGCAGAAGACGCTGCGCCTCGTCAGCGATCTGTCGCTCCGCACGGTCCCGAGCCGCCTCGCCTCGTTCCTCGTGACCCTCGTCGCCGCGCGCGAGTCGCGCGGGGAGGACTCGCGCAACCTCGTCCGCGATCTGACGACCGAGACCGTCGCGGGGCGGCTGGGCACGGTGCGCGAGGAGATCTCGCGCGGGCTCGCCCTGCTCGAGCGCGAGGGCGCGCTGAAGGTCACGCCCGATCTGATCGAGGTGATCGATCTGTCGAAGCTCGAGATGATCGCCTACGGCCGCAAGAAGGGTGGATGACTCGTCGGACCGCGCCGGCGTGCACCGCTGGCTCGTCGGGGCGCTCGCGGCGAGCGCGACCCTGGTCCTCTTCGCGCTGATCGCGCCGCACCTCCCCGCGGTGCACCGCGCCGTCGCGGGCGTGCTGGCGTTCGCGTGCGTCGGCGGCGAGGTGCTCCTCGTCGCGGGCCTGGCCCCGCCGCTCCGCCCGCGCGGCCTGGTCGGGCTCGGCGCGTCGCTCGCGGTCCTCGTGGGCGTCGCGCTCGCCGGGCCCGCCCTCCCGACGATCGCGGCCGCGGCCCTGGTCACCCTGGCGCTCCTCGTCGCCGGCACCCTCGTCGGCGCGGTGGTCGGGCGCGCCATCGAGGATCCCGGCCACCTCGTGGTCGTGGCCGCGGTGTCGGCCCTCGTCGACGTGTACAGCGTGTTGCACCCGACGGGCCCGACCGCGCAGCTCGTCCAGATCGAGGCCGCGGTGGACGTGCTCATCCTCCCCTGGCCCCTCCTCGGCACCGGGCGGATCGAGCCGGTGCTGGGGGTCGGCGACGTCGCCTTCGCCGCGATCTACGCGGTCGCGACCCGCCGCCACGGCCTCTCGATGCGCCGCACGCTCCTCGCGCTCGCCGCGGCGCTCGCGGTGACCCTCGCGGTCGTGATGAGCACCGGGATCGGCATCCCCGCCCTCCCGTTCCTCGGCGCCGCGATCGCGATCGCGCACCCGGAGGCGCGCCGCGTCCCCGCGAAGGACCGGCGCAAGGCGCTCGTGGGGCTCGGGCTCTTGCTGGCGGCCTTCGTCGCGCTCTTCGCGCTACGGTGATCGCCGGTGCGCCCCACCCTCGCCGCGGCCCTCTCTGCGATCGACGCGGGCGAACGCGTCGGGGCCTCGCGGGCGGCCGCCGAGCTCGCCGAGGCGGACGACCCGCACGCTCGATCGATCGGTGCACGACTGCAATACTTGTTGCGGGACTACCACGACGCCCTCGCGACGCTCGAGGGAGGCCCGGATCCGCTCGCGCGCCTGCGGTACGGGTTCCTCAAGCGCCTGCGCTTCGACGAGGAGGCGGGCGAGTGCCTCGAGGCGCTCCTCGCGCGGCCCGACGCGCGCGTGCTGGAGGCCGCGGTCCTCCACTTCGAGGCGGCGGGCCGGCCCGATCTCGCGCTCGCGCGGCTCGACGAGCTCGCCCAGCGCACCGAGGACGCGTCGCGCTGGCAGTGGCTCCGCGCCCGGGTCGCGGCGCAGCTCGGCGATCGGGCCACCGTCGAGGACGCGGCCCGCCGCGCCCCCGCGCTCGACGAGGACGCGCGCGCGGAGCTCGTCGGCGCGCTCCGGGACGTCGGCGCGTTCGACGCTGCGGCCGCGCTCGGCGACGACGCCGTCCGCGCCGAGCTCGCGCTCTTCCGCGGCGATCCCCCGGGCGACGTGGTCGCGCTCGCGGATCGCGCGGGCGCCGCCGAGGTGGCGATCGCAGCGCTCGTCCACGCGGGGCGCCTCGACGACGCTCGCGCGCGCATCGCCGCGTGCTCCGGCCCGACCGGGCCCACGCTCGCGGTGCTCCGCGCCGAGGTCGCGTGGAGGGAAGGCGACGTCGAGGAGGCGACGCGCTGGCTCGAGCGCGCGCGGGACGCCGTCCCCGACTTCCTCGCGGCGAAGCTCCTGTGGGTCCTCGTCGACGGCGCGCGCCGCCCGCAGGCGCGGCTCGGACGCTTCGCGTACGAGGGCCTCCTCGAGGGCCAGCTCGCCGCCCTCGGCCTGGCGCCGCCCTGCGACGCGCACGGCGAGGTCGCGCGCGACGCGCTCGATCGCGCCGCCACCGACGCGCTCGCCCTCCTCGGCGGCAACCGCACGCCGCGACCGACGCGCGCGCTCGACGGCGCGCTCGC
>JAYRVK010001030.1:0-2490 GCA_041918555.1 Sandaracinaceae bacterium | reverse complement strand
GTTCCCGCGCTGGCCGGCGCGAAGCTCGCTGGCGGCAAGCTCTTCCGCGCGTCGCTGATCCGGGCGGACCTCTCGCGCCAGGATCTGCGGAGCTGCGACCTGCGCGAGGCCGACTTCGAGGCGGCCACCCTCGCCGGCGCGCTCTTCACCCGCGCGGACCTGCGCGGCGCGCGCTTCCGCGCGGCCGACCTCCACGCGGCGAGCTTCCTCGAAGCGCGCGCGCGCGCCGTGGATCTCTCGGAGGCGCGCCTCAGCGAGGCGGACTTCCGCGGCGCGGACCTGCGCGAGGCGCAGCTCACGGGGGCCCGCGCGCAGAAGGCGCGCTTCGATCTCGCGCGCATGGATCGCGCGCAGCTCGCGCGCTGCGACGCGCGCGCCGCGACCTTCGTCGAGGCCTCGCTGCGCTACGCGCTCCTCGATCACGCGGACCTCGGGCTCGCCGATCTCTCGGGCGCGCGCCTGATCGCGGCGAGCCTCCACCAGACGGGCCTCGAGGGCGCCAAGCTCGGCGGCGCCGACCTCGCGGGCGCCAAGCGGACCGACGCGGCGCGGGCCCGCGCGGAGGGGTTCGTTCCCTCCTGACGGGGGGGCGCGCTATCCTCGCCGAGCCATGTCCGAGCCCGCTCTCCCGCTCCTCTCGACCGGCGCGGTCGTGACCCCCGCCACCGTCATCGACGTCGCGCACGGCGGCGCCGTGTCGCTGCGCAGCCCCGAGCTCGGCGAGCGCACCGCGCGGATCGCCGTCGCGCACGGCTGGACGCCGCAGCGCGGCGACCAGGTCCTCGTGATCGACGACGGACGCGGCCGGAGCTACGTGGTCGGCGTGCTCCGCGCGCTGCGCGAGGCCGCGCCGTCGACGCTCGACGTCGAGCGCGCGGACGGCGTCACCCGCGTCGTCGTCGCCGAGGGCGACCTCGAGATCCACGCCGAGCGCGGCCGGGTCGTGCTCCGCGGGGCCGAGGGCGTCGCCATCGAATCGCAAAAGGACTTGTCGGCCCGCGCGCACGGCGCGATCGCGATCGAGAGCCACGACGGCGAGCGGGCGCGGAGCGCGCTGCGGCTCGACGGCGACGACGCGACCCTCGCGGCCGGGGTCCTCTCGGCGCGCGCGGCGAAGCTCGTGGTCCTCGCCCAGGAGGCCCACGCGATCGCGGCCCGCCTCGACGCGCACGTCGACGACGTTCGGCAGCGCGCGACGCGCATCGAGACCCGCGCCGTCGAGGTCATCGAGCACCTCGGCGACAGCTACCGCGAGATCGAGGGCCTCGCCCAGACCCGCGCCGGCCGTTTGCGTCTCGTGGCGGAGGGCGCGTTCTCCGTGCTCGCGGAGCGCGCGAAGCTCAAGGCCAAGTCGATCTTCGCGATCGACGGCGACTCGATCCACCTAGGGTGAGGCGAGCTCACCGCGAGGCGAGGTAGGCCTCGAGGTCCGCGACCTCGCCGGGCTCGAAGGCGAACGTCGCGCCGTGGTTCGTTACGTCGCCCGGCGACGCGAACGCGGCGCGCAGCACGGGCGCGCGCCCGTCGTAGAGGTAGGGCGCACGCAGCGCGATCCCGCGGAGCGGCGGCGTCTGGAGGTCGCGGTCTTCGACGCGGTGCGAGCGGTGGTCGGTGCCGAGCTCGCCCTCGTGGCAGCCCGCGCAGCCGGCGGTCTCGAAGAGCGCGCGGCCGCGCTCGACCGCGGCGGCGTCGACGACCGGCCCGGACGGAGGCGCGGGCAAGCGGGTGAGCCAGCGCTCCGCCGCGCGCAGCGCCTCGCTCCCGAGCGGCGGGCTCGCCATCTGCTCGCTCAGCGCGTTCATCAGGTCCTCGAAGCTCGGCACGTCGCCCGCGCGGTGGTACGGCGCCTGGCCCACCATCCCCTCGAGCGGCTGCGTGCGCCGCGGCGTCGTCGCCGCGAAGTGCCACACGTGCCCGTCGTCGCCACCCTCCGGGTGGCACGACGCACACGCGATCGCCCCGCCCGTGTCGAGGTGGAACACGTCGTGGCCCGAGTCGCGCACGGACCCGCCGCCCAGCTCGACGACCTCCTCGCCGACCACCAGGCGCGCGGGCTCGCGGAGCTGCGCGACGAGCACCTCGCCCGCGAACGCGACGGCGATCACCTGGCCGGGGTAGCGCCGGTCGCGCTCGGGCTCGAGGCAGCCGCCGGGGTCGTCGCGCGCCGCGCTGGCCGCCGAGACCTCGACGACCTGGGCCCCGTAGCGGTACTCGCCGCCGGGCTCGCCCGCGAACGCGAGCGCGAGGCGGCCGCCGGGCGACACGGCGACGTCGATCGGCACGACGCCGTGCTCGATCGAGGGCGCGCCGTGGAGCGCGGCGCCGTCCTCGCCGAGGAAGGTCGCGGCCGCGTGCACGACCGAGTTGCGGCAGGGGTCGCGCCAGGTGACGCCCTCCGCGTTGCTCACCGGTTCGTTCGAGTACGTGTAGCTCGTGCGCGGCTCGCTCGATCCCTCGAAGACCGCCTCGACGCCGATGCGCGCGCGCTGG
>JAYRVK010001029.1:0-6543 GCA_041918555.1 Sandaracinaceae bacterium | reverse complement strand
TCTCCGAGATCGTCGGCATCGCGCGGACCGACTGGACGTGCGCGAGCGGGTGCTCGGACCTCAACGACGACATGATGGACGACTGCCTCGGCGCGCCGCTCCCCGGCTACATGACGATGATCGTCACCGAGGCGCAGCACGACGCCTGCGAGGCCCTGATCGCCGCCGCCTGCATGTAGCTCAATCGCGGCAGCCGTGGCGCACGTCGCTCGGCGGGCAGTGGATCCGCACGTGGAAGTGATCCGCGTGCGGGTCCACGAGGCGGCCGCGCGGGCGGCGCAGGACGCGGCGCAGGTCCGCAGCGTCGCGGCGCGCCGAACGAAGCAAGAGAGCTTGCAGGTGCGGCGCCATGAACACGTGGCTGACGCGGATCGCGCGGTCGTCGAGCAGCGCGCGGAGGAACGCGCCCGTGCGGACCGCGTCGAACCGGCGCGCCGTCGTGGCGGGCCGGCCGCGCTCGAGGCCGCCGCTCGCGAACCAGATGGACGCCGTCGGGCTCATCGGGGCCCCGTCCGGCAGGAGCGCGTAGTACGCGATGTCCACGTCGCGTCCGCTCCGGTGCGACCCGTGCCCCTCGATGGGGCCGCCGCCGCGGAGCGCGAGGTCGTGGATCGCGAGGTCGCTCCCCGGGTGCGCCGCCGCGACGGCGCGCGCCGCGCGGACGAGCGCGCCGACGAGGGTGGGCGCGCCGTAGCGCGCCTCGGGGTTGCCGCGGTTCGTCTCGAAGTGGAAGCCCTCGCCGCGGAGCGGCAGCTCCGCGCCGCCGCCGGCGAGCTGGCCCTCGTGCACGTCGCCGACGCTCGTGTGTGGCGGCGCGTCCTGCGCGAGCGCGCTCGACGCGACGAGCACGAGCGCGAGCGCGATCAATCGCGGAACTTGATCGTGCATCCGAGGAAGCGCGTCTCGCCCTCTGCGATCGGGCGCCCCGCGATCACCGCCTCGAGCGCGTCGCGCAGGTAGTGGTGCTGCACTTGGTCGGGCTGGTGGGCGTCGTCGTCGATCGCGCCGTGGTAGACGAGGTGGCCGCCGCGATCGAACAAGAACACCTCCGGCGTGCGCGTCGCGCCGAATGCGCGCGCGACGCCCGACGTCTCGTCGACGACGTAGGGGAACTGCATGCCGGCGGCGCGCGCGCGGCGCTGCATCTCCTCGTAGCCGTCGGTCGGGAACTCCTCGGGGTCGTTCGAGTTGATCGCGATGACGCCGACGCCGCGGCCGCGGTACGTGTTGCCGAGTGAGGTGATGCGCGCCTCCCACGCCTGCGCCCACGGGCAGTGGTTGCACGTGAAGATCACGAGCGTGCCGTGCGGCCCGGCCACGCTCGCGATCGAGGCGCGCTGGCCGTCGACGCCCCGCATCTCGGTGGTGCGCATCGGCGCTTCGGCGCCGTGGGCGAGGGCGCTCGCGCCCGAGGCGGCGAGGGTGAGGGCGGCGAACACGGTGGCGGCGAGCTTCATCCTTCTCCTCCGAGCAACGACTCGAGCGGCCCGCGCAGCATCTGTGCGGTCACCGGCTCCTCCCAGAAGTGCGCCACGCGGCGCTCCTCGTCCAGCAGGAGCGTCGCGGGCAGGCCCCCCGACCAGTCGGGGTGGAGCGCGCGGATGAACGGATCGTCCGGGCCGACCTTGAACCAGCTCGGCCTCGGCGCGCCCTGGGCCCGCAAGAAGGTTTGCGCAGCGTCGCGGTTCGCCGGCGCGTCCACCGCGATGAGCACGAGCCCGAGCCCGCGCGCCTCGTGGGCGCGCGCGGTGGCGATCACGGCGGGCATCTCCTCGACGCACGGCTCGCACCACGTCGACCACACGTTCACGAGGAGCACGCGCGCGGGGTGCGCGCGGATCATCGGCCCGAGGGAGGTCGCGTCGACGTCGACCCACGCGGGCGGCGGCGACTCCGCGGCGACCCGCCCTTCGGACGCGGGCGCCGGAGCGGCTCCGTCACACCCGAGCGCGGCGAGCGCCCCCGCGATCGCCATCGCGCGCAGCCATCGCCGCGCCGCGCGGATGGCAACGGTCAACATCGCGTCCCCGGGTCCGTCCCGGGTCCGCGCCCGGGATCGCCGGGGCCGCGGGGGGCGCGGATGGCGACGGTCGACATCGCGTCCCCGATCGGCTCAGTCGCCGAGCACGTAGCCGAAGATCAGGGGCGCGACGATCGAGGCGTCGGACTGGATCATGAACTTCGGGGTCTCTGCGTCGAGCTTGCCCCAGGTGATCTTCTCGTTCGGGACGGCGCCCGAGTAGCCGCCGTAGCTCGTGGCGGCGTCGCTGATCTGGCAGAAGTACCCCCAGAACGGGCAGTCCTCCCACTCGAGGTCCTGGATCATCAGGGGCACCGCGCAGATCGCGAAGTCGCCCGCGATGCCTCCGCCGATCTGGAAGAAGCCGATGCTCGGCGCGCCGCTCTTCCGACCGTCGTTCTCGCGGTACCACTCGACGAGCCGCTGCATCTGCTCGGTGCCCGTCTTGACGCACTGGTGGTGCGGGAGCTCGCCCGCGATCACGCGCGCCGCGAACATGTTGCCCGTCGTCGAGTCCTCCCAGCCGGGCGCGAAGACGGGGATGCCCTTCTCCTTGGCCGCGAGCATCCAGCTGTCGCTCGGCGGGATCTGGAAGTGCTGGCGCAGCGTCGGGTCGTCGAGGACCGTGAAGAGGTGCTCGGCGGGCGTCTTGCTCGTGCTCCGCTCGCAGCAGTCGCTCCAGCTCTTGTGGAGGCGCTTCGCGAGATGCTTCATCACCGTCTCGGGGATGCACGTGTCGGTCACGCGGTTGAACCCGCGCTCGTAGAGCGCGACCTCGTCCTCGGCGCTGAGCGCGCGCCAGTCGTGGATGATCTCGTAGTCGTTCGCGGCGAGGAGGTTGAAGAGATCCTCCTCGAGGTTCGCGCCCGTGCAGCAGATCGCGTGGACCTTGTCCTCGCGGATCATGCGGCCGAGGATGCGCCCCAGGCGCGCGGTGCTCATCGCGCCGGCGAGCGTGACGAGCATCTTCCCGCCCTTCGCGAGGTGCTCCTCCCAGGCGCGCGCGGAGGCCACCACCTCGCGGCTGTTGAAGTGCAGGTAGTGGTGGTCCATGAACTCGCGAACGGAACTCATCTCGTCCTCCAGGGCTCGAAGGGGGCAGAGGATAGCAGGCCTTCGCCGTTCAGCGACCGCCGGCGCCGACCGGGTGCGGCGGCCGGAGCATCGCGCGCCCGAGGTGCTCGCGGTGCGCCGAGTCCGGGAAGTCGGTCAGGAGGTCGTTGTCGCGGCGCTCGGCCTCGGCCGTGTGCTCGAGGGCGAGCAGCGCCTCGATCGCGAAGGCCTCGCGCTCCTCGCGCAAGACGCCTTGCGGGTACTGGAGGCGGTGCTGCCGGATCACCCCGAGCGCCTCCGCGGGGTGCTCGGCGAGCAGATCGCGGGCGGCGCAGAGGATCCGCATCTCCGCGGCGAGGCTCTCCATGCGCGGGTCGTCGGGTCCGTGCTCGCGCGCGGGCGGCGGCTGGGTCGCGAGGTCGGGCACCGCGGGGAGGCTCGGGACGAAGCCGGGCGGGAGGCGCGTCGTGGGCTCCTCGTCCTCCGGCTCGACCGGCGGGGTCGGGAGCACGATCGAGGTGCGGCGCGCCTCGCTCTCGGCGCGGGCGCGGGCGGCCTGGACGGGATCGGCCTCGGGCGGGGGGTCCTCGCCCGAGAGGCCCGAGTAGATCGCGATCCCGCCCGCGAGGAGCGCGACCGCGAGCGCCACGCCGTACACGAGCCGGTCCGTGCTGCCGGTGTCGGCCGCCATGCCGCGTAGCTTATGCTCGCGGCGCCGATGCGCGCGCACCGTTTCTTCGATCACACCGGCGACATCGGCGCGGACCTCGAGGCCGACGAGGAGGCCGCGCTCTTCGAGGCCTCGATCGATGCCCTCGTCGCCGTCCTCGTCGAGGATCCGAGCGCGGTCGAGGAGCGCGAAGTGCGCGCGCTCGAGGTGGCGGGCGACGACCCCGAGGCGCAGCTCGTCGCGCTGGGGAACGAGGTGCTCTACGCGTTCGAGATGGGCTGGCTCGCCCGCCGGGTCGAGGTGGACGCCCTCCGCGAGGACGGCCTCGCGGCGACCGCGATCGGCGAGCCGTTCGATCCCGCGCGCCACGCGATCGCGCGGCCGATCAAGGCGGTCACGCACCACGGCGCGCGCGTGGAGGAGACCGCGCCCGGGCGCTGGGTCGGCCGCGTCGTGTTCGATCTCTGAGATCGGGGCATACTGCGCGCGCGATGGGGAAGCGCGACGATCGGAAGAAGCGCAAGCGCGCGGCGGAGCCCCGGGCGAAGAAGCGCGCGCACGTGCCGTCGGCGCCCGCGCCCTACGGCGGCCGCGACGTGCCGCTCGAGCGCATCGACGCGGCGCGCTGGCGCGTGCCGAAGGTCGGCGCGATGAACGTCGACGGCATCGTCTACGCCGACGAGCACCTCCTGCCCGCGATCCGGAAGGACCGCGCGCTCGAGCAGGTCGCCAACGTCGCGACGCTCCCCGGGATCGTCGGCCACTCGCTCGCGATGCCCGACATCCACTGGGGCTACGGCTTCCCGATCGGCGGCGTCGCCGCGTTCGACGAGCAGCAGGGCGGCGTCGTGAGCCCCGGCGGCGTCGGCTACGACATCAACTGCGGGGTGCGGCTGCTCGCGGCCGACGTCGGCGTCGGCGCGGTGAAGCCGAAGATCGAGGCGCTGACCCACGCGCTCTTCGCCGCCGTGCCGGCGGGCGTCGGGAGCAAGCGGCCGGAGCTGCGCCTCTCGGAGCGCGACCTCGACGACGTGATGCTCGAGGGCCTCGGGTGGGCCGTGCGCGAGGGGCTCGCGAGCGCGCACGATCGCGAGCACGTCGAGGAGAACGGCTGCATCGCCGACGCGGACCCGGACAAGGTGGGCCCGCGCGCGCGCGAGCGCGGGCTGCCGCAGCTCGGGACCCTCGGGTCGGGCAACCACTTCGCCGAGATCGGCGTGATCGACGAGGTCTACGCCGAGGAGGAGGCGCGCGCGATCGGGCTGCGCGAGGGGCAAGACACCTTGATGATCCACAGCGGCTCGCGGGGCCTGGGCCACCAGGTCTGCACCGACTCGCTGTCGGCGATGCTCCACGCGGCGGCCGAGCACGAGATCGCGCTCGTCGATCGGCAGCTCTGCTGCGCGCCCATCCGGAGCGAGGCGGCGCGCGACTACCTCGGGGCGATGGCGGCCGCGGCGAACTACGCGTTCGTGAACCGGCAGGTGATGGCGCGCTGGGCGCGCGAGGTCTTCGACGAGCTCCTCGGCGCGACGCTCACCACCGTCTACGACGTCTGCCACAACATCGCGAAGCTCGAGCGACACGACGTCGACGGGAGGGAGCGACGCCTGCTCGTCCATCGCAAGGGCGCGACGCGCTCGCTCCCCGCGGGGCACCCGCTCCTGCCGGAGGCGTACCGCGCGTCGGGCCAGCCCGTGATTATCCCGGGCGACATGGGCCGCTACTCGTTCGTGCTCGCGGGCCGGGCCGGCTCGCGCGAGACGTTCGGCTCGGCGTGCCACGGCGCGGGCCGGATGCTCTCGCGCTCGGAGGCCAAGCGCCGCGCCACCGGCGACGTGGCGCGCGAGCTCCGCGACATGGGCGTCTTCGTGCTCGGCGCGTCGCGCGCGACCGTCGTCGAGGAGATGCCCTTCGCCTACAAGGACGTGGCCGAGGTCGTCGAGGTCGTCGCCGCGGGCGGGCTCGCCGCGAAGGTCGCGCGGATCCGCCCGCTCGGCTGCGTCAAGGGGTGAGGGCTACTCGCGCAGGTCGAAGGACTCGGTGACGTGGCCGCCCGGCGGGACGCGCACCGTGCGGCGGTGCTCGGTCCCGTCGCGGTCGACCAGGCTCAGGCGCACCGTGCCGCTCGGGACCTCGGCGCGGCCGATCGGGGTCGTGCCGAGGAGGCGACGCCCCACGTAGACCTTCGACCACGGCTGCGTGTTGAGGGAGAGCTGGCCGGGGCGCCCGGCGGGGCGCGCGAGCTCCTCGATGCGCGCGAGGTCCGCGGTGAGCGTGGCGCGCCGGCCGGCCACGACGACGGCGCGGCCGTCCCACGGCCCGTGCCCGTCGAGCTCGACCCGCACCTCGTGCACGCCCGCCTCGACGAGCCCGATCTCGAGCGGCGTCTGGCCGGCGACCGTGCGCCCGTCGAAGGTCACGCGCGCCCCCGGCGGATCGCTCTCCACGAAGATCGAGCCCGTCGTGGGGACGACGGGGTCGGCGATCGGGGTGGCCTCGACGCGCGGCGGCGCCGGAGGCTCGTGCACCGCCACCGCAGGCGTCGAGTCGTCCGCCGTACGCAAGAGCAGCCAGGTCGCGCCGAGCCCGCCCGCGCCGAGGAGCAGGAGCAGCGAGAGCGCAGCCACCAGCCCGATGGCGAGGCCCGCGCCGCTCGTCTTCTTCGGGGGGGGGGACGCCGACGCGCGCGGGAGCGGGACGGCGTCCAGCTCCGTCGCGCCCGGCGGTGCGGGCCGCGGCGCCGCGTCGAGCGAGTCCTGGGACGACGGCGGCGACGACGGCATCTTGCCGATGCGCG
>JAYRVK010001028.1:0-20272 GCA_041918555.1 Sandaracinaceae bacterium | reverse complement strand
GTGCGCGTCCCCACGGGCTGGCGCGTCGCCGAGCTGCCCGCGGGCGGCGTCGCGGAGTCGCGCTTCGGCCGGCTCTCGATCGACGTGACCCGCGAGGCCCGCGGCGTGCGCGCGCGCACCACCTTCGCGATCGAGGCGGACCAGGTCTCGCCCGCCGACTACCGGGAGTTCCGCCAGTGGGTCGAGCAAGCCGATCGGATCCTGCGCCAGCGCCTGGTCCTCTCGCCGGGGGCCGAGTCGTGAGGCGCGCGCTCCACGCCGCGCTCGCGGCGATCCTGCTGTCCGCGTGCGGCGGCGCGAGCCACCCCGCGACTCCGACCATCGAGGACCTGCGCCGCCGCGCCGCCGAGCGGCCCCAGGACCCCGACGCGCAGCGCGCGCTCGCCGAGGGCGAGCTCCTGCTCGCGGGTGGAGACCCGGCCCGCGCGGCGGCGCAGATCGAGCGCGCGGCCGCCCTCGCGCCCACGGATCTGCGGCTGACCTATCTCGCCGCGACGGAGCGCGAGCTGCACGGTTCGTTGTCGGCCGCGCTCGAGGGCTACCTCGAGGTGATCCGTCGCGCGCAGGGCTCGGGGGATCCGATCGCGCCGGCCCTCGCCGCGCTCGCGGCCGCCGAGGTCGAGTCGCTCGACGACGCGGTCGAGGGCTACGCGGCGCGCGTGTCCGAGGCGCTCGCGCCGATCCACGCGAGCCCGGGCGCGATCGGCGACGAGGCGCGCGCCACCATCGCCGACCTCTTGATCGACATCGCCTATCGCCGCGGCGACGTCGCGCGCGTACGCGAGCTCGTCGAGGCGCAGCGGTGCGTCGCCACGTGGCGCGTCGCGGGGCCGTTCGGGCCGCGCCACCTCCTGAGCTTCGACGGCGAGCTCGCGCCCGACGCGGACGCCGCGCTCGCCGACGAGTACGACCTCGGCCCGGCCCGCGGCCGCCGCGCGACCCGCGAGATCCGGACGCGCGGGTGCAGCGCGCACGTCGGCGGCGGGCCGGCGGCCGGCTCGGGGACCACCTACGCCGAGGCCACGGTGGCCGTCCCGCGCGACGGACGCTGGGTGCTCCGCGTCGAGACCCCGAACGCGGTGCGCCTCTTCGTCGACGGCGAGCCCCTCGCCTCGCTCGACCGCCGCCGCCTCGCGCTCCCCAGCGTCACCTACCACGCGCGCGAGCTGACCCGAGGCGAGCACCGCATCCGCGCACGCATCACGACGCGGCACCCGAACCCCATCCTCGTGGTCTCGCTCTCGGAGACGCCGGGCGAGCCGGGCGGCGCCGCGATCGAGGGCGAGTCGCTCCTCGACGCGTTCGCCCGCGCGCAGCTCGCGATGTCGCGCGGAGACGTGGTCTCTGCGCGCGAGGAGCTGAGCCCTCACCTCGTCCGCGAGGGCTCCCCGGCGTTCCTCGTGAACGGCGCCGCCGCCACGCTGAACGACCCGCTCCGGAGCTCGACCGAGCGCCACGACACCGCGCGCCGGCTGCTCGAGTGGGCCGTCGAGCGCGACGACGAGGCGTGGTACCCGCACCTCGCGCTCGCGCAGCTCGAGGCGAACGAGGGCCGCGTGCAGACGGCGGTCGACGGCCTGAACGAGGCGCTCGCGCGGTGGCCCGAGCTCGTCGTGATCCCGCTCCAGCTCGTCGACTACCTGAGCGCGCGGGGCTGGCACGCGCAGGTGAGCGACGCGGTGGCGGCGTCGCGGCAGGCGGTGCCCGACGCGTGCCGCCCGCGCCGCGCCGCGATGACCCAGGCGATGCGGCTCCATCGTGCGCAAGACGTATTGACAGAGGCTCGCGCGCTCGTCGCGTGCGACGCGCGCTCGGACGCGCTCCTCACGCTGCACGTCTCGCGCCGCGAGTGGGAAGAGGCCGCGGCGGAGCTCCGCCGGCTCGTCGCGCTCGAGCCCGAGGACGAGACCCTCGGGACGCTGCGCGCCGAGCTCGAGCTGGCCACCGCGCGCGGCGACGAGGCCGCCATCGGTCCGCTCCTCGAGCGGCTGCGTGTGCACCTCCCGCGCTCGCCCGATCTCGTGCTCCAAGAGGCCGATCGGATCCTCTCGCGCGGCGACCAGCAGGCCGCGCGCGCCCACCTCGAGGCGGCCCTCGTCCGCGAGCCCGACTCGATGGCGGAACTCCGCCGGCCGCTCCGCGCGGTCGGCGGCGACAGCCCGCTCGAGGCGTACCGCCGCGACGGCGCGGAGGTGATCCGCCGGCTCGAGGCGAGCGGGCGCACCTACGAGGAGCCGATGGTCCTCGTGCTCGACTACACCGTGTACCGCGTGTTCGCGGACGGCTCGATGCTCGAGCTGACGCACAACATCATGCGCCTCTCGAGCCAGGAGGCGGTCGACGCGCGCGGCGAGTTCGAGGTCCCCGAGGGCGCGCAGATGCTCACGCTCCGCACCGTGAAGGCGGACGGAACGCAGCTCGAGCCCGACGAGATCGCGGGCAAGGACACGATCTCGTTCCCGAGCCTCGCGCCCGGCGACTACATCGAGTTCGAGTACGTGCGCGCGCGCCCGCCGCCGGCCGGCTACCCCGGCGGCTTCGTGGGGGAGCGCTTCTACTTCCAGAGCTTCGAGACGCCCTTCGATCACTCCGAGCTCGCGGTCGTGGTCCCGCGCGGCGTCGAGCTCGAGATCGACCCGCGCGGCCCCGCGCCACGGACGACGACGAGCGACGCGGAGGGGACGCGCGTCTATCGCTGGGCCGTCGACGAGAGCCGGCCGCTGACCCAAGAGCCGGAGTCGGTCGCGGCGCGCGAGTTCCTCCCGTCGATCTACTGGGGCCGCGGCGCGAGCTGGCGGGACTACGTCGAGACCCTGCGCGACGTGCTCGCGGATCGCGACGTGCTCGACCCCGCGGCGCGCCGCGCGGTGGCCGAGATCCTCGGCGAGGCCGCGGACGGCACCGCGGAGCTGCGCGCCGAGCGGCTCTACCGCTGGGTGCTCGACAACGTAGAGGATACCGACGACGTCTTCGGCCTCGCGCCCGCGATGCTCGCCGCGCGCAACGGCAACCGCGCGCGCGTGCTCCGCTACCTGTACGAGATCGCCGGCCTCGAGGCGCAGCTCGTGCTCGCGCGGAGCTACGCGTCGGACGCCACGCGCTCGACGATGGCCGACGACGACACGTACCAGCACCTGCTCGTGCGCGTGCGCGGGAGCGAGGGCTGGACGTGGCTGCACACCGGCTCGCGCGGCGCGCCCTTCGGCTATCTGCCGCGCGCGCTCGCGGGGATGGACGCGCTCGTCCTCGACGAATCGGCGGAGGAGGTCCGCGTGGCCGAGCGGGCGCTCGAGGAGGACCTCCGCACGATCGAGGTCGAGGTGGCGCTGCGGCGCGACGGAGGCGCGCGGGTCTCGATCGTCGAGACGCAGCGCGGGACCTTCGCGGTGCAGTGGCGCAACGACCTCGAGGAGATCCCCGAGGAGGCCCTCGAGCAGCAGTTCGAGGCGCAGTACGTGGCGAGCTTCCTCCCGGGCGGCGAGCTCCAGCGCCTCGTGATCACGGGGCGGGAGGACGCGGAGGCGCCGATCGTCCTGCGCTACGAGGTCGAGCTCGCCTCGCTCGCGCGCGAGAGCCGCGAGGGCTGGATCCTGCCGCCGCTCTTCCGCGCGCGGCTCGCCCCGCAGTTCGCGAGCGCGGCGACGCGGACGACCACGCAGATCGTCCCGACGGGCCTCGCGCTCGACGTGGTGATCCGCGTCGCGGTCCCCGAGGGCGCGGCGCTGCCGGTCGGGCCAGCCGCCGCGCGCCTCGAGTCGGTGCACGGCGCGACGATGAGCCTCGCGAGCACCGCGGCGGCGGGCGAGCTCACGGTGCGGCGCGAGTACCGCATCCCCCGGATGCGCGTGGCGGTCGAGGACTACGCGGGCTTCGCGCGCTTCTGCCGCGACGCGGACGAGGCGGAGTCGGCCGAGCTCCGCGTGCGGATGTAGCGCTACTCGCGCACCACGCGGCAGGACTCCTCCATCCCGAGCGAGCACGCGCGCGCGAAGAGCTCGCGGGCGCGATCGCGGTCGCGCGCGACGCCGAGGCCGTTCGCGTGGCTCGCCGCGAGGTTGAAGCAGCCGCGCGCGTCGCCGCCCTCGCAGGCCCGCGCGAACAGCTCGCTCGCGCGCCCGTGGTCGACCTCGACGCCGCGCCCCGTGCCGTAGAGCGAGCCGAGCGCCACGCAGCCGCGGAGCTCGCCGGCGTCACACGCCTGCTCGTAGAGCCCCCGCGCGCGCGCGTGGTCGACCTCGACGCCGCCCCCCTCGGCGTAGAGCGCGCCGAGGTTCACGCACGGCTCCGGGCGGGTCGCGTCGCAGGCCCGCTCGTAGATGGCGCGGGCGCGGGACGCGTCGGCGGTCACCCCGAGGCCCTCCTCGTAGATCTCGCCGAGCCGCGCGCAGCTCGCGCCGACGCCGTCGCCGCACGCGCCCTCGAGGAGCTCGCGCGCGCGGCGGAGCTGCGGCTCGCCCTGGCGCTCGAGCGCCAGCGCGAGGTTGTGGCACGCGTCCGCGCTGCCCCCCTCGCACCCGCGCGTGAAGAGGGCGATCGCGCGCGGCTCCTCGCCGGCCGCGCGGACGAGCAGCCCGAGGTTGTTGCACGCCGCGAAGACGTCCCCGTCGCACGCCCGCTCGAAGAGCGTGTTCGCACGAGGCAAGTCGACTTGCCCCCCTTCGCTCCCCGACGCGAGGAGGACCGCGAGGTCGTAGCAGCCCAGGTGATCGCCGCCCTGACAGCCCCGCTCGAACAGGGCGAGCGCGCGGGCCGCGTCGCGGGAGCCCGCCGCGCCCGGGAAGAACTGGGTGCCCAGGGCGGTGCATCCGCGCGCCTCGCCCCCGTCGCACGCCCGCTCGTAGAGGGCGCGCGCGCGCTCGGGATCGCGGGCCGCGCCCTCGCCGGCCTCGTGGGCGCGGCCCGCCTCGAGGCACGCGGCCGCCTCGCCGGCCTCGCACCGCGCGCCCGCGGACGTGTCGGCCACGGGCTCGGCGGCGCCCGTGGCGCGCCCGCCGCCGCACGCGGCACAGAGGATCGAGAGAACGATCAGCCCTCGCATGCCGGCGAGCGTACCCCAAGCCCGGCCGCGGCGGTCACCCGACGCGGCCCGCGTTCGCCGCGATCATCGCCGCGAAGCGCCCCCAGAGCGGCTCTGGGAGATCGTGGCCCATGCCCTCGATGAGCTCGAAGCGAGAGCCGGGCACCGCCTTGTGCGTGAGGTGGCCGCCGATCGGGCGGATCAGCGGGTCGACGGTGCCGTGCACGACGAGGGTGGGCGCGCGCACGAAGCGCAGGCGCGCGGTGCGGTCCCCGGTCGTCGCGATCGCCCCGAGGTGGCGCAAGAACCCCGGCGGGTGGTTGCCGCGATCCCACGCGAGGCCCGCGCGCTCGCGCGAGGAGGTCTCGTCGAACGGGAAGCCCGTGCTCCCGATCACGCGCCACACCTCGACGCCGCGATCCATGGCCTCCTCGCGCGTGCGCGGCGGCGGCCCGAAGATCGCGCGGAGGGCGCGCGGCTCGTGCATGAAGCGCCGCGGCTCGCCGGTGTCGCTCATGATCGAGACGAGCGAGCGCACGCGCTCGGGGTGCGTGAACGCCAGCGTCTGCGCGATCATCCCGCCCATCGAGGCGCCGGCGACGTGCGCGGACGGTAGGCCGAGGTGCTCCATCAGCGCGACCACGTCGTGCGCCATGTCCTCGAGCGAGTAGGGACCGATCACCTTGAGCCCGAGCAGGCCCGAGAAGATCGTCGGCAGCATCGGCGGCACGCCCAGGTGGTCGAGCCGCGACGACAGGCCGATGTCCCGGTGATCGAAGCGCACGACGCGGAAGCCCTTCGCGACGAGCGCGTCGACCAGCCCCTCGGGCCAGTAGATGAGCTGGCAGCCGATCCCCATGATGAGGACCAGCGGCTCGCCCTCGCCCTGCTCCTCGTAGAACAGGTCGACGCCCGTGCGCAGCTTCGCGACCGGCATCGACCTAGCGGTACGTGAAGCGGATCTCGTAGTCGCAGAGCTGGTAGACGTCGCCCTCTTCGACCCGCTTGCTGTCGATCTTCCGGCCCTGGAACTCGACGCCGTTCGTGGAGCCGAGGTCCTTGATGTACCAGCCGCCGTTCTGCCAGATGACCGCGGCGTGGCGCCGCGAGATGTTGCCGTCCTTGATGGGCAGGTCCGCGGTCTTGGTGCCGCGGCCGATGATGAACTCTTCCTTCGCGACGGGGAACTTCTGCCCGTTGAAGATCACATAGAGCGGGATCATCCCGCCGCCCGCGTGCGGCATCATGCCGCCGCCGGGGAGCGGGGGGGGGGCCTGCATCGGCGGCGGCCCGCCGAAGCCCTGCTGCGGATACGGCGCGACCTGCTGCTGCGGGGGCGGCGCGGGGTGACCGGGCTGTCCGTACGCGGGGGGCCGATGCGTCGGCGGCGGCGGCGGGTACGAGGACGGTCGCGGCGGCGGCGGGTAGCCCCCCCCCTGCGGCTGCCCGTAGCCGTGCTGCGCGGGCCGCGGCGGAGGCGGCTGCTGCGGGGGCGGTTGCTGCGGAGGGGGCGGGTAGCCCTGCGGCCCGCCATAGCCGTAGCCTTGTTGCTGCGGCGGAGGCGGCGCCGATGGGATGTTCGGCTGGCCCTGACCCGCGAGGCTCGGGATCGCGCCCGGCGTCGGTCCGCCCGGACGCGACGCGCCGGGCCCCGGCGTGCGCACGCCGTAGTTCCGTGACCGCGCGTACTGCCTCATGGCTTCGTTGATGAGGTAGTCGACCGAGCACTCCAGCTCGCCGCTCATCTGCTCGAAGATCTCCCAGAGGTAGTCCCGGCACTGGAACTGACGGAGGGTCTTCTTGTTCTGGTCGTGGTTCATTCGCCCTCGCCGGACGAGCCGTCCTCGTCGTCGTCCTGTCTGCCCTGGCCGAGCCGTTCGCGCACGGCGCGCGCGACGGCGGCCGCGAGGCGGCCCACCGTCGTCTGATTCTCCCAGTGTTCGCCGTGCGTCTCGCCGGCGTCGCCCTCGAGCGCGGTGATGCGAGCGATGTCCGCTTGCTCCGCGCGCCTCTCGAGGAAGTAAAGGGCAAGGCAGCGGTCTTGCCAACTCTCGGAGGTGAGCTGCGAGAGGACGAACTCCGCGGGCGGCGGCCGCATCGAGGCGAGCCGCTCGGCGTAGCCGTGGAGCTCCTCGCGCGCGTACTCCTCGTCGTCGAGCGCGGCGAAGAACTCCTGCACCACGTCGTTGCCGCCGAGCGTGAGGATCAGGCTGCCGACGCGCCAGCGCATGCGCCAGTCGGTGGTCTCGCGGAAGATCGGGAAGAGGCGCGGGATCGCGGCGGTCGAGCGCGAGTCGCCGACGCGGTCGAACGCGTAGTCGCGCACCGCGAGCGGCGAGGCCTCGGCCAGCGCGAGATCGAGCAGCGCGTCGACCTGATCGGCGCGCACGCCGCCCTCCATCGCCTGCAGCGCCTTCACGCGGCGGTCCTCGATCTTCGGCGCCGCGAGGCCCGCGACCTCCCCGGTCTGCGCCATCTCGAGGAGCCGATCCTGGATCACCCGCTGATCGTTGAGGTGCTTCATCGCAGGCAGCGCGCCCAGCGTGATGAAGTTCTCGCGGTTCAGCACCGCGGCGGCGTGGACCTGGTCCTCGGCGACCTGCGCGTCCTGGCCGCGCTCGCGGCGTACCTGCTCGACCAGCCGCCGCTGGAGGTCCGCGGTGAACTCGGCCGACTCCATCTCGCGCTCGATCTCGACGAGGCGCTGCGCCGCGGCCTGCTTGGTCTCCTGCGTGCCGAGCGTCGAGATCAGCTCCGCGACCTTCACCAGCGCCTGCTGGGGCAGCTGCGCGTTCATCGCGTTGACGAGCCGCGAGGCCGCGGGTGCACCGAGCTGGCGCACGACCTGCTCGGCGCTGAAGTTCCCGGCGAGGTTGCGCCCGTTGAAGTCGCGCGCGAACCAGTCGACGATCTCGTCGCGCAGCTGCGCGCCGCGCTCCTCGCCCGCGTACGGCAGGACCAGGAAGGCTGCGTCCTTCGCGCGGATCTGCAGCGGCGGGATCCCCTCGCCTTCGTTCGCCTGCGGAGTGTCCTCGCCGCGCATCATGCCGATGAGGTCCTCGACCATGAGATCCACGAGCCGGGCGCGGGTCTCCTCGGGCAGGCGCCGGATCGCCGCCTGGAGCTCCGTCACGCCGTCGATGGGATCGTGGCCCTGCGACGGAGGCCGCGGCTCCATCCGCACGAGGGCGAGGCCCGCGTACACGCGCAGCTCGTCCTCGTATTTGTCGGCGAGCAGCACGGCGACGATCTTCCCGGGCCCCTTCTGCGTGCCCATCCAGTAGTCGATGTCCTCGGTCGTGACCTTGCAGCCCGCCATCGTGACGCAGAGCAGCAGGGACAGGACGGGAACTACGGTTCGGGTTCGCATGGATCCTCGTGAAGCCGGGGGGCGAGGTGGCCCCCGATAGTAGAGGAATCCGACTTTCAATCAAGAGACCGATGGGTTGGCAAATTTGACCGCCCGCCGCCCCCTCAGGCATCGTCCCGATGTAGGGAGCTAGTCTACTTGGGCGCACCTCGAACCACCTCCGCGAACCACGACGCGGTCCCCGAGCTCGGCCGGCGGCACGAAGTGCTCGGGATCGTCTGCGCGGCCCTCACCCTCCTCGTCGGCCTCGCGCTCTGGTCCTACGACGCCGATGGGGGCGAGAACTGGATCGGCCCGGTCGGCGAGGGGCTCGCGGGCGTGCTCGCGACCGCGTTCGGCGTGGCCGCGTGGCTGGTCCCGATCGAGCTCGCGCTCGGCACGGCGCGGCTCTTCACCCGGACCACGGGCTCGCTCGGGATCGGAAGGGTCGCGAGCACCCTCGTGATCGTGCTGATCGGCTGCGCGCTGGTGCACCTCGCGCTCGGCGGCGAGCAGGTGTTCGGCGGCCACCTCCCGGGCGGCGTGCTGGGCGAGGTGATGGGCGAGGTGCTGCGCTCGCTCCTCGGGGTCGCCGGCGCGTACGTGGTGGGCACCGCGATCCTGCTCGTGACGGTCGTGCTGCGGACGCCGTTCAGCGTGATCGCGAGCGTGCGCAAGGGCGGCGTCGCGGCCCTCGCCGCATCGCTCCGCGCGCGCGCGTGGTCGCGCGAGGCGTGGGACGCGTGGCGCGAGGCCAAGGAGCTCGAGCGCCTCGAGCGCGAAGAGGCGGCGGAGGCCGCCGCGCCGCGGATCGTGTCCGAGCCCACCCTGCCGCCCGACGACGACGAGGACGAGCCGGTGATCTTCGCGGAGCCCGCGGACGTCGAGCTCGAGGCCGAGCCCGCCGTCGCGGACGAGGAAGGAGAGGACGACGTGCCGCCGCCGCCGCCGCTCCCCGACGCGAAGAAGAAGCGCGCGCCGCGGCCCAAGGCCGGTGGCCCGACGATCGTGGCCCCGCGCGAGGAGTCGGGATCGCCGAGCCGGATCCGCATGCCGGAGGTCCACGGCGACTTCGTGCTGCCGCCGACCGACCTCTTCGACTCACCGCCGCCGCAGTCCATCCAGATCGACGCGGCCTCGCTCCGCGCCAACGCCGCGCAGCTCACCGAGAAGCTCGAGGCCTACCGCGTGAAGGGGCGCGTCGACGAGATCCACCCCGGGCCCGTCGTGACGATGTACGAGTTCGAGCCCGAGAGCGGGACCAAGATCTCGAAGATCGCAGGGCTCTCGGACGACCTCGCGATGGCGCTCGCCGCGCACAAGGTCCGCATCGTCGCGCCGATCCCCGGCAAGGCGCGCGTGGGCTTCGAGCTGCCCAACGAGATCCGCCAGACGGTCTACCTGCGCGAGCTGATCGAGGACGATCGCTGGACGAGCCTCAAGGCCTCGCTCCCCCTCGCGTTCGGCAAGGACATCGCGGGGCAGCCGGTCTACGGCGACCTCGCGAAGATGCCGCACCTCCTCGTCGCCGGCGCGACCGGCGCAGGCAAGAGCGTCGGGCTGAACGTGATGCTCTGCTCGCTCTTGTCGCGCCGCTCGCCCGAGGAGGTGCGGCTTCTGATGATCGACCCGAAGGTGGTCGAGCTCGCGGTCTTCGACGGCATCCCGCACATGCTGCTGCCCGTCGTGACCGACATGAAGAAGGCCTCGCTCGCGCTGCGCTGGGCGGTCGACGAGATGGAGCGGCGCTACCAGCTCTTCGCGGACGCGGGCGCGCGCAACCTCACGACCTACAACAAGCGCATCGAGAAGATCGAGAGCGGCGAGCTCTCGGTCGACAAGGTCTTCGCGAGCAAGAAGGGCAAGGTCCGCGCGCAGGGTCCCGAAGGACAAGACGTCTTCCTCGATCCGGTCGACGGAGAGCGGGCCGACGCGAACGAGAAGATCCCCGAGAAGCTCCCGTACGTGGTGGTCGTGGTCGACGAGTTCGCGGACCTCATGATGGTCGCCGCGAAGGACGTCGAGGCGGCGATCGCGCGGCTCGCGCAGAAGGCGCGCGCGGCGGGCATCCACGTGATCCTCGCGACGCAGCGGCCGAGCGTCGACGTGATCACCGGGATGATCAAGGCGAACTTCCCGGCGCGGATCGCGTTCAAGGTCGCGCAGCGCGAGGACAGCAAGACGATCCTCGGCCGCCAGGGCGCGGAGCACCTGCTCGGGATGGGCGACATGCTGATGATCCCGCCGGGCTCGAGCGATCTGCACCGCGTGCACAGCGCGTACGTCTCGGAGGAGGAGGTCAAGCGCCTCTGCGACCACCTCCGCGAGCAGGGCAAGCCGGTGTACGACGAGAAGATCATCGAGCCGCGCGGCGAGGACGACGACGGGGGCCCGGGCGGCGGCGGCCCCGAGAGCGACGATCCGTTCTACGACCGCGCGGTCGCCTGCGTGGCGCAGGCCGGCTACTGCTCGATCAGCCACATCCAGCGCCAGCTCGGGGTCGGCTACAACAAGGCCGCCAAGCTCGTCGAGCGGATGGAGCAGGAGGGCGTCGTCGGGCCGCCGAGCGGCAAGGCCGGCGGCCGGCGCGAGGTCCTCGTTCAGGCGCTCTGAGCGCGCGCGACCGCGTCGCGGAGGCGCTCGGGGACGGACACCGTTGCCCGCGTCTTCGGATCGACGCACACGCCGACGAGCTCGGCCTCCGCGATCACCTCGCCCGAGGCCCCGCGCAGGACGAAGCGCGAGGTCACGCTCGAGCGGCCGATCGCCGGGATCGATGGCTCGATGCGCACCACGTCCTCGAAGCGCGCGGAGCCGCGGTACTCGCAAGTCGCCTTGCGATAGAACATGTCGACGCCCTCCGCGACGAGGTCCTGCCACGCGCAGCCGATGTGGCGCATGTACGCGGAGAGCGCCTCGTCGCAGAACGTGAAGTAGTTGGCGAAGTACACGTGCCCCTGCGCGTCGGTGTCGGCGAACCGGATCGGCATCGGGTGCTCGAAGGCCATCGCGGGCGGCGTATCACGGCGCCCCAGCGAGCGTCACCCGCTGAACATCGGGCCGGGTGCGCGCGTCCGACCCTTCGCGGCTAAGCTTGCGACGGAGCCTCCATGCGCACGACGATCTTCCTCAGCACCGCCCTCACGCTCTTCTCCGCGACGGCCGTGGCCCAGCAGATGTCGGCGGCCGAGCGCGCCTCCGGGGTCAGCCGAGCGCGCGAGCTCGCGGGCTGCCTCGACGCCCACCACAACGAGATGCAGCGGATCCTGCGGCTCATCGTGGCCGCGGAGCGGCAGCGCGACACCAGCACGGAGCCCGCCGCGCAGCGCGACGCGGAGGCGGCGATCGAGGCGCTCCTCGTCCGCGTGGCCTCCGTCCAGCGCGGCGCCAGCGAGTGCATCGGCGTGCGCGTGCCGACGCCGGGCCCGACCACCGTCGTGGTCCAGCCGCCCCCGCCCGACCCCGCGGCGGACTCCGTCGCGGGGACCGCGGGGAGCATCCCGGCGATCGAGCGCGACGCGGTGCTCGCGCAGTACGTCGTCGTGGTCGTCGGCCAGCAGGTCGACGGCCGCGGCTCGCTCGACGACGCCGACGTGCGCGTGGCGGTGCGCCGCGCGGCCGGGAGCCTCGAGCGCTGCTACGAGCAGTACCTCGACCGCGGCTCGATGGAGCCCGCGACGCTCGACCTCGTGTTCTCCTTCCGCGGCGCGGGCGCGGCGCGCGAGGTGGCGATCGAGAACTCGCACTTCGACGACGCGACCTTCGAGCGGTGCGTGCGGACGGCCGGGCAGCAGATCCGTACGAGCGTGCCCCCGCGCGGCGGCGACGCGCAGTACAGCTACCGCCTGCAGTTCGGCCGGCGATAGGACGCTCGCGCGATGCAGCTCTCGCCCGGCCTCGCGCGCGCGGACGTCGTCGACCTCGAGCGGCGCCACGTGTGGCCGCCGTACACCTCGAGCGAGCGGCACGAGCGCGTCGAGCCGCTCGTCGTCGTCGGGGCCGAGGGGCCCTGGCTCATCGACGCGGACGGGCGGCGCCTCCTCGACGCCAACGCGAGCTGGTGGGCGTGCACGCTCGGCCACGGGCACCCACGCCTGCGCGCGGCGCTCGCGCGGCAGGCCGACGCGCTGATGCACGTGGCCGCGGGCGGCATCACGCACGCGCCGGTCGCGCTCCTCGCCCGCGAGCTCGCCGCGATCGCGCCCGGCGAGCTCTCGCGCGCCCACTTCTCCGACGACGGGTCCACCGCGGTCGAGGTCGCCGTCAAGATCGCGTTCCAGTACTGGCAGCAGAACGGTCGCCCGGCGCGCACGCGCTTCGTCGCGCTGAGCGGGGCGTACCACGGCGACACCCTGGGCGCGGCGAGCCTCGCCGCCCTGACCGAGTTCCACCACGTCTTCGCGCCGATCCTGTTCGACGTGATCCGACCGCCCGCGCTCGGCGAGGCCGGCGGCTGGGAGCGCGTGTTCGAGGCGGTCTTCGACGCGCTCGCCGCGCGCCCCGACGAGATCGCGGGCGTGATCGTCGAGCCGCTGATCCAGGGCGCCGCCGGCATGCAGATGTACGACGCGGCGCTCCTGCGCGAGCTGCGCGCGCGCACCCGCGCGATCGACACGTTCCTCATCGCCGACGAGGTCTTCACCGGCTACGGCCGCACCGGCGCGATGTGGGCGTGCGAGCGCGCGGGGGTCGCCCCCGACCTGCTCTGCACCGCCAAGGGCTTCACCGCGGGCGTGCTCCCGATGGCGGCCACGCTCGCCACGCCGCGCGTGTACGACGGCTTCCGCGGCGGCGCGGGGCGCGCGCTGATGCACGGCCACACGTTCTGTGGCAACCCGCTGGGCGCCGCGGTCGCGCGCGAGGTCCTCGCGATCTACCGCGACGAGCGCGTGCTCGAGAACGTCGCCGCGCAGGCCCCGCGCGTCGCCGCCGCGTTCGCGCGGCTGGGCGCGATCGAGGGCGTCACGCGCGTGCGGACGATGGGCCTCGTCGGCGCCGCGGAGCTCGGCGCCGGGGGCTACGGAGGCGAGGCGGGCTGGCGCGTGTTCGAGGCCGCGCTCGAGCGCGGCGTGTTCCTGCGCCCCCTCGGAGACGTGGTCTACGTGACGCCGCCGCTGAACATCGACGAGGCGGCCCTCACCTTCCTCCTCGAGGCGGTCGAGGCCAGCGTGAGGTCGGTCATTGGCTGAGGGCTGCTTTCTGCCCTCCGACACGCCGCGAATCGTAGACTCGGCGCACTCGTGCAAGCCCTGATCGACGCGATCGCGGATCTCGTCACCCGGCGCCGCGGGCTCGCGCTCGGCCTCGTCGCGCTGCTGACGATCGTCACGGGGTCGTTCCTCCCGACGCTCGTCGCGGATCCACGCCCACAGGCGCTGACCACGAGCAGCATCGAGGACCAGCCCGCGATCAACGCCGCGTTCGCCGAGCGCTTCGGCAACCCCGACCACGTGGTGGTGCTGCTCGTGGAGGGCGAGGACGTCCTCGCGCTCGAGACGCTCGGGTTCGTGCACGCGCTGGCGCGGCGCTTCGAGCGGGAGGAGTACGTCGACCGCGTCGAGGGGATCACCGTCACCCCGTTCCCCGTGCCCCTGAGCGAGTCGGAGCCCGCCGCCGGCGACCTCGACGACCTGGAGGGCCTGGACGATCTGGACGATCTCGGAGACGAGGACGAGGCCGCGCCGCCCGAGGTCGATCCCGAGCTCGAGGAAGCGCTCGGCGTGCTCGCGCGGAGCGATCCCGCGCGCTTCCCCCTCGGGCTCGTGACGATCGGCGACCGCGTGGGCGGGACTCGCTACGGTCCGCTGGTCACGGGCGAGGAGGTCGTCGCGGCCGATCGCGAACGCCTGCTCGCGGTGCTCGAGGGCTCGCCGATGATCGAGGGGCGGCTCCTCAGCCGCGACCGCCGCCTCACCGCGGTCGCGCTCTTCCTCGACGAGCGGGTCGAGGACCACCGCGTGATGGAAGAGACCGTCGATCGCATCGACGAGGTGGTCGCGAGCCTCGCGCCGCCCGACGGGGTGCGCGTGCGAACCGGCGGCCTCCCGCACCTCTTCAACTCGATCATCGACAAGATGGAGGAGGACAACTTCCGCATCGTCCCGCTCACGCTGCTCGTGTGCCTGGTGCTCCTCTACGTCTCGTTCCGCTGGATGCCCGGGATGATCCTGCCCGTGGCCGCGGTCGGTCTCACCGCGGTGATCGTCCTCGGGGCGATGGCGATGTTCGGCGAGACGATGACGGTGCTGAACAACATCGTCCCCTCGCTGCTGATCATCATCGGCATCAGCGACTCCATCCACCTCATCGCGCGCTACCGCGAGGAGCTCGAGGTCGCGTCATCGAAGATCGAGGCGGCGCGCAACACCGTGCGCTCGATGGCGGTCGCGTGCTTCCTCACCTCGGCCACCACGGCGGCCGGCCTCGCGTCCCTCGCGACCAGCCAGACGGAGATGCTCCAGCGCTTCGGGGTCATCGCGGGCATCGGCGTGATGCTCGCGTACGTGGTGACGATCGGGTTCCTGCCGAGCGCGATCACCTACTTCAAGCCCCCCCCCGTCGCGCGCGCCGCGAGGCCCGACGCGTACCGCGACCCCGGCGAGGGGGACGTGCCGGCGGCCGACCTCGGCCTGCTCGAGAGCGGGATCGCGTGGGTCACCCACCACGTCACCGCGCACCCCTGGCGGGTCCTCGCGGGCTCCACCGCGCTGCTCGCGCTCTTCGGCTGGGGCGCGGCGACCGTGGTCATCGACAGCCGCCTCCTCGACGAGTTCAGCGAGGGCGACGACGCCTACGTCAACACGCGCCTCATGGAGGAGAAGCTCGACGGAGTGCGGCCGCTCGAGATCATGCTCGAGGCCGAGCGCCCCGGCGGGCTCGCGGAGGTCGAGGTCCTCGCCGCGATCGACGCGATCGAGGCGCGCCTCGAGGGTGAGCCGGCCGTCTTGAGCGTCACCTCGCCGAGCGACTTCCTCCACGCGAGCTGGGCGCGCTTCGCGGGCGATCCCGACGCCGCGCGCGAGCCGTTCCGCAGCGCGGAGCAGATCGACGCGCTCCTCGACGTGTTCGCGCACCTCGAGCGCGACCCCACCGCGCCGTTCCTCACCGCGGACCGTCGCGTCGGCCGGATCCAGGTGCGCCTCGCCGACGTGGGCGCGTCGGCGAGCCTCACGCTGATCGAGGACCTGCGCGCCCGGCTCCGCGAGCAGCTGCGCCCGCTCGGCGTGCGCGTCTCGATGACCGGCGAGGGGTACACGGGCTCGATCGGGCTCACCGCGGTGGTGAACGACCTGCTCGGCAGCATGACGACCGCGGTGCTGATCATCTTCGGGATGCTCGTCGTCTTCCTCGGGAGCTGGCGCCTGGGCCTGCTCAGCATCCCGCCGAACGTCATCCCGCTCGTCGGCACGATGGCGTGGATGTCGATGCGCGGGATGAACCTCAACGCCTCGACGGTGATCGTCTTCTCGATCAGCCTCGGCCTCGCCGTCGACGGCTCGATCCACGTGCTCGCGCGCTACCGCGAGGAGATCGGCCTCGGGCTCGACCGCCACGCCGCGCTGCTGCGGGCGATGCGCGGCACCGGCCGCGGCATCGTCGTGTCGTGCCTCACGCTGATGATCGGGTTCGGCGTGATGCTCCTGAGCTCGTTCGTCCCGGTCCAGCGCTTCGGCGAGCTGGTCGGGGTCACCGTGGGGATGTGCCTCCTCTCCTCGTTGATCGTGCAGCCCGCGCTCCTCGCGGTGTGGGCGCCAGAGACGCCGCCGAACCGCTTCCGGCGCAAGAAGAAGGCGCCCTCCGCGCCGCCGCCGCCCCCGAAGCCCGAGGAGGAGTGAGCGCGCGCGTGCAAACCGAGGCCGCTTGATCTAGGTTCCGCGGCGATGTCCGCAGCACGGCCTCGGATCCTCGTCGCGGAGGACGACCCCGATCTGCTCCGGATGCTCGAGCACGTCATGCGCGCGATCGGCGACGTGGTCACCGCGGTCGACGGCCAGGACGCGCTCGAGAAGGCCAAGGCGGGCCGGCCGGACGTGATCGTGACCGACGTCATGATGCCGCGGATGGACGGCGTGACCCTGGCCAAGCAGCTCAAGCTGAGCCCCGCCCTCGCGACCGTCCCCGTCGTGATGCTCACGGCCCGGACCGGCCCGCGCGACGTGATCGCGGGCATCAACGCGGGCGCGCGCTTCTACGTGACCAAGCCCTTCAAAACCGAGGAGCTCGTCGCGAAGGTGCGCAAGGCGCTGGGCACCAAGCCTGGCGCATGACCCGGCGCAAGAACCAGCGCCCCAAGCCGCCGGCCCCGGCGCCCGCGCCCGCCGCCCCCGCGCCGGAGGCCCCCAGGCCCCCGCGCGACTGGCGCGAGCTCGGCACGAGCTACGGCCTCTTGCTGCTGAGCGCGATCCTGATGTTCCTCGGGTTCGCGGGCTTCGGCGTGTGGCCGCTCGCGTTCGTCGGGATGGTCCCCGCCCTCTACGTGATGGACCAGCGCCCGACGAAGGGCTGGGCGTTCTTCCGCCGCGCGCTCTTCTTCGGCTACGTCGCGTGGTACGGCGGTTTCTACTGGGTCGTCGACACGATCGTCGACTTCGGCGGCTTCCCGTACCTCCTCGCCGCGTTCTTCGCGTCGGTCTATTTCCTCTACCAGGCCCTGCAATACGTCTTGCTCTTGTGGCTCTACCGCCGCGCGCGCGAGCGGGGCTTCGAAGCCACCCTGAGCCTCGTGGTCGCGTTCGTCGCGTCGGAGATGGTGTTCCCGCAGCTCTTCGACAACTTCTACGGGAACAGCTTCTACATGCTGCCGCACCTCGTGCAGGTGGCCGACGTCGGCGGGCCGATGCTCCTGAGCGCGCTCGCGATGCTCGGCAACGGCGCCGCGTACGTGCTCGTGCGCGCGATCGTGATCCGGGAGGAGCGCTGGCCCAAGGCCGCGCCCGCGCTCTTCGCCGCCGCGCTCGCCCTCTACCTCGGCTACGGCGCGTGGCGGATCGGTGAGGTCGAGGCGCGCGCGGCGAGCGCGCCCGTCGTGCGCGTCGGCGTCGTGCAGACGAACATGGGCATCTATCAGAAGCGCGAGGATCCGGGCGAGGGCCTGCGGCGCCACCTCGAGCAGTCGGTCGAGCTCGAGCGCGGCGGCGAGCTCGATCTCCTCGTGTGGCCCGAGTCCGCCGCGACGTTCCGCCTGCCGCGCGATCTCGGCGTGCCGATCGAGCCCTTCTTCGATCGCGCGATCGAGTTCTACGAGCTCGACGATCCGGGCTTCCCGACGACGCCGCTCCTCTTCGGCGGCCTCAGCGCCGAATTCGGCGAGGGCGCGCCGCGCCTCTACAACACCGCGTTCCTCACCGACGGAGAGGGCCGCATCGCCGCGCACTACGACAAGACCTACCTGCTCGCCTTCGGCGAGTACCTCCCGTTCGGCGAGACCTTCCCGATCCTCTACGAGTGGTCGCCCAACAGCGGCCGCTTCACCCCCGGCGATCACGTGCGCGCGCTCCCGTTCGGCGAGCACCGCATCGGCGCGCTCGTCTGCTACGAGGACATCCTGCCCGGCTTCGTGCGCTCGATGATGCGCGAGGACGAGCCGGACCTCCTCGTCAACGTGACGAACGACGCGTGGTTCGGCGAGACCCAGGAGCCCTACGTCCACCTCGCGCTCGCGCAGATGCGCGCCGTCGAGCACCACCGCTACCTCGTGCGCGCGACCAACACCGGCGTCAGCGCGATCATCGACCCCGTGGGGCGGGTCACCGCGCAGTCCGGGCTCTTCGAGCGCGCGAGCCTGCGCGGCGAGGTCCGCATGATGCAGGGCTCGACCCCGTACCGGACGCTCGGCGACTGGCCCGGCTGGCTGGCGCTCGCCGCCATGATCTGGCTCGGCTTCGTGGGCCGCCGGCGAGCCCCGACGCCGCCCGCCGCGCCCCCGCCCTCGGCCGCCTCGCCGCGCGAGGACGAGGAGGAGTAGCGCTCCCATTGATCCGTTGATCCCCGGCGCGCCCCTCCGGTACCCTGTTCGGGATTCTGGAAATAACGGATTGATGCACCGTCGGAGGATCGCTTGATCGTCAAAGGAACTGGCCGCCTCGCCCTGCTCGTGCTGCTCGCGCTCGGGGGCGGCGTGGCGCACGCGCAGACGGGAACGCTCAACCGGTTCCGCGCCTCCGAGACCAACGAGGACGACTTCGAGCTGAGCCGGGCCCGCGACTTCGGGGACCTGCGCTTCGGCGCCCAGCTCACGCTGGACTACGCGCTCAACCCCCTCGTCTACGAGACCACGCTCGGCGACCCCTCGAGCGAGTCGTTGTCGATCGTCGAGCACTCGCTCACGGGCACGCTCGGCCTGGCCTTCGGCCTCGCGGATCGCGTGGTGATCTTCGCGGGGCTGCCGATCGTGTTCCTCAACGACGGCGCCGAGATGGTGCCCGCGGGCGTCACCCCCGCCGACGGGGGCGGGCTCGGCGACGTGTACCTCGGTGGCCGCGTCCGGCTGTTCGGCGAGGAGGAGGACGCGGGCGCCCTCGCGCTCCAGGTCACGGCGACGTTCCCGACCTCGATCGACTCGACCTACCGCGGCGACCCCTTCCTCACGTTCCACCCCGAGCTCCTCGGCGAGATCCGCCCGGGCGCGGGCTCGCGCATCGTCCTCAACGTTGGCGCGCGCCTCCGCGAGGAGACGACGACGACCGCGAACAACCTCCAGTTCCGGCACGAGCTCACCTACGCGGTCGGCTTCGCGATCCCGTTCTGGACCGACGAGCCCGACACCCGCACGCACCTCGACGGCCACGTCCAGCTCTACGGCTCGAGCGCGTTCGCGCTCTTCGGCGAGCGCGAGGGGACCGCGCTCGAGCTCCTCGCCGGCCTCAAGCTCTTCCACGCGAGCGGCGTCGTCGCGGGCCTCGCGATGGGCCCGGGCCTCAACCGCGGCTTCGGCTCGCCCGACTTCCGCATGATCGTGAACCTCGGCTGGATGATGCCGCGCGAGCTCGAGACCGACACCTGCCCGGCTGGGCCGGAGGACCTCGACGACTTCGAAGACGACGACAACTGCCTCGATCCCGACAACGATCAGGACGGCATCCTCGACGATCCGGACGAGTGCCCGAACGAGCCCGAGACGGTCAACCAGATCGACGACGAGGACGGCTGTCCGGACGAGGTCGGCGATCGCGACGGCGACGGCTACCTCGACAACGTCGACGAGTGCCCGGACGACCCCGAGGACTTCGACGACTTCGAGGACGCGAACGGCTGCCCCGACCCCGACAACGACGGCGACGGGATCCTCGACACCGCGGACTCCTGCCCGAACGAGCCCGGGCCGCTCGAGAACCGCGGCTGCCCCGACGCCGACCGCGACGGCGACACGGTGGTCGACCGGCAGGACAACTGCCCGGACGAGCCCGGGCCGCCGGCGAACCACGGCTGCCAAGAAGAACAGCAAGTCGTGTTGCAGGAGGGCCGCCTCGAGATCCTCGACATGGTCTACTTCCAGACCAACCGCGCCGTGATCCTCGATCGGAGCTTCCCGCTCCTGATGAACGTGGCGCGCGTGCTCAACGCGCACCCGGAGATCGAGCGCGTGCGCGTGGAGGGCCACACCGACTCGCGCGGCCGACGGGAACGCAACATGACGCTGAGCCAGCAGCGCGCGGAGTCGGTGGTCCGGTTCCTCGTCACGCGCGGCGGCGTGGACGGCGCGCGGCTCGAGGCGCAGGGCTTCGGCCCGGATCGACCGGTCGTCGAGAACGCGAGCACCCCCGAGGAGCACGCACAGAACCGGCGCGTCGAGTTCAACATCCCCGACTCGGGGATCGGGCAGCGCCGCAGCGGCGCGGGCTCCGACACGATCGATCGTTGAGTTTCCGAGGGGGCTGCGCGCCCCCTCCCCCGACGCGCGCAAGCGC